>DASRYP010000835.1:0-5744 GCA_035687165.1 Actinoplanes sp.
AACGAGGGCATAGATCTTCCCACCGTCGACACCCTGCTCATGCTGCGTCCGACCGACAGCGCGACGCTCTTCCTGCAGCAGCTCGGTCGCGGCCTACGGCAGTCGAAGGACAAGACGGTCTGCACTGTGCTCGACTTCGTGGGGCACCACCGTCGAGAGTTCCGGTTCGACCGACGGTACCGAGCTCTCCTCGGCGGTACGCGACGCGAATTGGAACGAGCGATCGAGGACGGGTTCCCCTTCCTGCCCGCGGGCTGCCACCTGGAATTGGACGCGGTGGCGCAGGACATCGTGTTGCGAAACGTACGGGACGCAGTGCCGTCGCGGTGGCCGGCCAAGGTTCAAGAGCTGCGTTCCTTGCATCAAGAACGAGGGTCTGTGTCGCTCGCCGACTATCTGCACGAGACCGGCCTCGAGCTGGCCGACATCTACGCCGGCGATCACACGTGGTCGGGCATGCAGGAGGACGCGGGACTACCCGTGGCGCCCGCCGGACCCCACGAAAGAACACTGCGTCGAGCGCTTGGACGGATCCTGCATATCGATGACCACCAGCGCATTGGTGGATATGCCGCCTTCCTGGGCGCCGAGACCCCCAACACCACCGCGATGGGCAAGGTCGAGCGGCGGCTGCTGCGCATGCTCGTCGCCAACCTCGGCAATCAGGCGCTTACCAAGGGAACCAGCCTTCAGTCGGCGGTCGACATGGTCTGGGCGCACCCTCAGGTCCTCGCCGAACTGCGGGAGATTCTCACCGTCCGGCACGATGCGCCCGACCATCTCCAGCATCCAGTGATGCCCGACGTTCCCCTACAGGTGCATGGTCGGTACACGCGCATTGAGATCCTCGCCGCCGTTGGCGACGACGACAGTGCAAAGACTCCCGAGTGGCGTGAGGGGGTCCTTGACGCTGCCACCGTTGGCGCCGACCTCTTCCTCTTTACTCTCGACAAGACCAGCGGCGATTTCTCGCCCACCACCCGCTATCGGGACTACGCGATCAGCACTGAGCTCATCCACTGGGAGAGCCAGTCCATGACTTCTGCATCTAGTCCAACCGGTCAGCGATACCAGCGGCATGAAGCAATGGGTCGTCAGATCTTCCTGTTCGCCCGAGCAAGCGCAGACGATCGCGCCTTCTGGTTCCTCGGCCCGGCCACCTATGTGAGTCATGAGGGTGAGAAGCCGATGGCCGTGACCTGGCGGCTGAAGACGCCTCTCTCGGGTGACCTCTTCACCAGATTTGCCGCCGCTGTCGCTTAAGGAATCTGCCGACGCCTAGTCGCTTGTAACGTTGTCTTGTAAGTGCTAGACGCCTGCCTATTTGCACGCACGGTGTGATCCTCCTCATGGCTGGACGGACCTATGGGGAGATCACCGGCTTCCCGCCCGGATCCACTTTCGTGAACCGCCGCGACTTGGCCAAGTCTGGAGTGCACCGACCACTTCAGGACGGCATCTGCGGGGGCAAGGACGGCGCCGAGTCGGTCGTCGTGTCGGGCGGCTACGAGGATGACGACGACGGCCACGAAATCATCTACACCGGTTTCGGGGGACGGGGCGATGCCAAGGGCAACTATGTTGCGCACCAACAGCTGATCCGCGGCAACGCAGGCCTGGCTCGCAACAGCGTCGAGGGGCGCCTTGTCCGCGTCATTCGTGGTGCCCGGCGGCGATGTGGAGCACTCGCCGTCGAAGGGCCTCCGCTATGACGGGCTTTTTCGAGTAGCTGAGTTCTGGCATGTTCCAAGCCGCAATGGCTTTCGGGTCTGGCAGTTCCGCCTGATCGCTCATGGCGAAACGGCTGAGGCTCCCGACCTTGACGACGTTGAGGAGGCGGGCCCGGTCGCGCGCTTGCCCACAACCATCCAGCGACTCGTCCGCAGCACCGCAAACGCGCAGAAAGTCAAGGCACTACACGACTACACCTGTCAGATTTGCGGAATCCGCATCGGTACGCCGGCCGGCGCGTACGCCGAGGCGGCGCACATTCGAGGTCTAGGTAAGCCGCACAATGGGCGTGACGTCCAATCCAACATGCTGTGCCTGTGCCCTAACCACCACGTCATGTTCGACGCGGGAGCCATCTACGTCGATTCGAGTTGGGTCGTCCGGTACAGCGAAGACCGCAACGTGATCGGCACGCTGCGGCGCATCGCCGACCATGTCATCGACTCTCGGCATTTGGCCTACCACAGAGCCCATCACGTTCCGTAGAGCAGCTATGACGCAAAGGCCGTCATTTTGTTTCCAGCAACGACGTATAACCGGCCACCGGTCACGATCTGCTGGCCGTGCCAGCCTCGATTCACCACTGCGCCGGAGGCGGCCGAAAGCACCGGCCCGCCGGTATAGACCAGGCCGCCGGCCCGGACGGGCTGGTTGGCGGTGGAAGGCAGCGTTCGGGTCCAGACGACTCGGCCGTTGCGGAGGTCCAGGGCTGAGACCTTGCGGTCCACGGCGCGGTAGGCGCGGCGGCCGTCGGTGGCCAGCAGTTCGCTCTGCTGGCCGGGGGCGGTCCACAACAGAGTTCCCGAGGCTGCGTTCACCAGGCTCAGGGCGGCGCCGGTGGTCACGAGGAAGCGCGTCCGGGTGGCGCTCTCGGCGTACCACGTATGGGGCTTTGTCCAGAGGACTGTGCCGCCGGGGAGTGCGACCGCCGAGGTGGATCGGCCTTTGGTCAGGAGGATTCGGCCTGCCGAGGAGGCGCTGGAGCTGGTGAAGCCGGGTTTGCGCCAGCGCTCCCGCCCGTCCGCGGCACCGTAGGCGACGGTGGTGGCCTCGTCCGACTCCGACTTGCCGGAGACCACGACCACGCCCTCGTCGACCACGAACGAGTGCACCGGGGTCGGGGGTTGTACGTGCCAGCGGACCTTTCCGGTGGTCAGGTTCAGCGCGGTGAGCATTCCGTCGGGGTCGCTGGCGGAATGGCAGTCGCCGTTTCCGAGGATCAGCACGCCGGTGGAGACTGCCATCGACGGAATCGAGGAGTCGTCCGGGTCGTCCCAGTTGAATCTCCAGGCGGGGCGTCCGGTTGTCGCTCGGTAGGACGTGATGCCCTTGTCGTCCGTGGCGATGACCAGGCCACCGGCTACTAGTGGGGACGACGGGCCGCCACAGGTGCCCTCGTCCTGGCGCAGGGTGACCGACCAGCGCGGGGTGAGGCCGTTGACGGTGGCGGCGTTGATCGCGGACTCGCTGGGGTTATAGAAGCTGTTCTCGGCGTCGTAGCCCGCGTGCTCCCACCCGGGGGCGGCGGCCGTGGCGGGGGCGGAAAAACCCAGAGCCACGATCAACACCAAGGCCGACGTACGGGGGTACGAGCGCATCGATCCTCCCAAGGGTCACGAAATGGGGTATACACCCCATACAACACCACCTGGTAGAACGCCGCGCTGCCGGAACGCCGAAAAGGGCAGGCCGTCTCCACCGTTCGTCAGCTTCAGCATCTGCTCGACCGTCTGCTCGTTCTCGCCACCAGCCTGCATCAGAGGGCCTTAACGGGACCGGAAACAATCATGAAGCCGTACGCAGGTGAATGCCGACCCGGGCGCCGCCCAGCGGGCTACGGGCGATCACCAGCTCACCGCCGACCTGCGAAGCGGCGCGGCGCACGATGTCGAGGCCGAGCCCGGTCGAGCCGGCGCCGCTGAAGCCACGCTGGACAGCCATCGCGGGGTTGACGATCCCCGGTCCCGCGTCGTCGACGAGCAGCCCCTCCGGCGAGACGCTGACCCGGAAGCCGACCCGGTCGGGGGTGTGCGAGAAGACGTTCCCGAGCATCGCGTCGACCACCAGGATCAGCTCGCTGCGCGACATCGGCAGCAACACCGGCTCGTCGCCACCCACGACCTGCCACGGCCGTTCCTGGTCCTCGGCGAGCACCGACCAGAAGGCGAGCCGGTCGGCCAGCACCTCGACCAGGTCGGCCTGCTCCGGTCCGCGGGCCTCGACGCCGAGCCGGACGCCCTTGATGATCGCTTCGAGTTCCTCGTCGAGCAGGTCGCAGGCCTGGCGCATCCGCTCGCCGATCGGGCCGGGCGGCATCGCCTCGGCGTCGAGGCGCAGCGCGGTGAGTGGCGTGCGCAGCCGGTGGGAGAGGTCGGCCGCCAGTTCGCGTTCGCGGTCGAGCAGGCTGCGCAGGTCGTCGGCCATCGTGTTGAAGGCGTTGGCCGCGTCCCGCAGCTCGCTGGGACCGTCGGGAGTGACCCGGGTGCCCAGCTCGCCGCCACCGAGCCGGCGGGCCGAACCGGCCAGTTCGCGGGTGGCGCGCACCAGACGGCTGCCGAGCCGGTCGGCGACGAGTGTCGAGCCTGCGACCAGCCCGATCGCCAGGCCGCCGAGCACGAACCAGGCCGCCCCCACCCCGCGGGTCAGTTCGGCGTCGGGCACGAAGACTTCGACGATCACCGTGCGGCCGTCGGTGAGCACGGTCGGCTGCAGATAGACGAGCCCGTCGGGGACCGGGGTCAGCGCCGAACGGCGGGCCCGCACGGCGATCGCGAGCTGCGCGGCGGACGTGTGCGAGACGCCGATCGCGTCGACGTCCGGCAGGTGGACGGCGAGCCGGCGCTGGCTGCCCGCCGTCGTGCTCGCCACCGCGCTGGTCAGCGAGGTCGGGTCGGCGTCGACGCCCAGCACGGTGACGAGCGAGGTGGCCTGCTGGCGGGCGTCGCTGACGGCTCGGTCGTGCGCGATCTGGCGGGTCGCCACGGCCAGCGGCACGAGGAACGCGAGCGCGACCATCGAGGTGATCGCGAGGGCCAGGCGGTTGAGGGCCCACCTCATCGGGGGTCGACCATCATGACCCCGACCCCTCGTACAGTATGCAGGAAGCGGGGCTGCGCGGCGGTCTCCCCGAGCTTGCGGCGCAGCCACGAGATGTGCACGTCGATCGTCTGCTCCTCGCCGATCCGGGCCTGGTTCCAGACCTCGTTCATCAGCTCGCGCCGGCTGATCACCTGGCCCACCCGCTCGGCCAGGTAGGCCAGCACGTCGAACTCGCGGCGGGTGAGCTGCAGCGGCTGACCGCCCAGCTCGGCGCGGCGCTGGCGTGGACTGATCACCAGCTCGCCGACGGTGATCACGCTGGGCGTCTCGTTCGCGGTGGCGCGCGCCCGGCGCAGCACGGCGGCGATGCGGGCGAGGATGTGCCCACCCGAGAACGGCTTGGTCACGTAGTCGTCGGCGCCCGCGCTGAGCAGGCTGATGATGTCGGCCTCGGAGCGGCGTGCGGTGGCGACGATGACCGGCACGTCGGAGATCGAGCGCATCATCCGCAACACGTCGAGTCCGTCGATGTCGGGCAGTCCAAGATCGAGGATGACCAGGTCCGGACGCTCGTCGCTGACGATCTTGAGCGCCTCGGCGGCCCGGCCGACCGGTCGCACGACGTGACCCGCGTCGGACAGCGCCCGGGACAGGGCCGCTGTGATGATGCGGTCGTCCTCGACGAGCAGGATCATCGCCATGGCGTACACCATAGGTGTAGATGAGACGATGTCTTCGTGCGATCTTCCCGGTGGGCACCGATCGCGGGGTGGTGTGCGGCCACCACGACGAGCATCGTGCTGGCCTCGGTAGCGTTGCTGCCGGTGCTGCGTACGTCCTCGGTCGACGACGCCGCCCTCGCGCGGTTGCCGGCCGCCGAGACGAGCACCTTCCCCGCACCGTTGCCGAGCGGAACCACCCCGAGAACCGCTCCGACCACCAGGAAGCCGCGACCCACGAGGACCACGACGGCG
>DASRYP010000836.1:0-9192 GCA_035687165.1 Actinoplanes sp.
CACCAACCCGATGGACATCGTGCGCTGGGACAAGGCCGGCGAGCGAGTGATGGCCGAGGCGTCGCGGCGGGCGGCCACCATCCCCGGCGCGCACCGCATCCAGCTCTACAAGAACAACACCGACAACAAGGGCGCGTCGTACGGGTCCCACGAGAACTACCTGATGCGGCGCCAGACCCCGTTCGCCGACATCGTCGCCCACCTCACGCCGTTCTTCGTCACCCGGCAGATCTTCACCGGCGTCGGCCGCGTCGGCCTCGGGCAGGACGGCTCCGGCGCCGGCTTCCAGATGTCGTCCCGCGCCGACTTCTTCGAGGTCGAGGTCGGCCTCGAGACCACCCTCAAGCGCCCGATCATCAACACCCGCGACGAGCCGCACTCCGACGCCGACAAATACCGCCGCCTGCACGTCATCATCGGCGACGCCAACCTCTCGGAGATCGCCTCCTACCTCAAGATGGGCACCACCTCCCTGGTGCTCAACATGATCGAGGAGAAGATCTTCAGCGGCGACCTTGGCATCGCCGACCCGGTCAGCGAACTCAAGGCGGTCAGCCACGACCCCAGCCTGCAGCATCTGATCCGGCTGCGCGACGGCCGCAAACTCACCGCACTCGACCTGCAGTGGGCCTACTACGAACGCGCCCGCGCCTTCGTCGAGGAACGCTCCGGCGCCGACGCCGACGACCAGACCCTCGACGTCCTCGACCGCTGGGAGGACATCCTCGACAAGCTCGGCCGCGACCCGATGGAATGCGCCGACACGCTCGACTGGGTCGCCAAACTGCGCCTGCTCGAGGGCTACCGCGACCGCGAGAACCTCGGCTGGTCCTCGCCCAAGCTCCAACTCGTCGACCTGCAGTACGCCGACGTGCGCCCCGAGAAAGGCCTCTACCACCGCCTGGTCGCGCGGGGCTCGATGAAGACCCTGCTCGAACCGGACGACGTGCAGCGCGCGATGTCCGAGCCGCCGGTGGACACCCGCGCCTACTTCCGCGGCCGGTGCCTCGCGCAGTACGCGTCCGAAGTGGTCGCCGCGAGCTGGGACTCGGTCATCTTCGACGTCGGACGCGAGTCCCTGGTGCGAGTTCCGATGATGGAACCCGAGCGTGGGACCAAGAAGCACGTTGGTGCCCTCTTCGACAAGTGCGAAAGTGCGAAGGATCTTCTCGAAGTGATCACCAGTCGCTGAGTGGTTTTGTCGTAACCGCGAGGTAGGTTTTTCCCAACCCGATGTCGCAGACTTCGGGTGGCTGAGAAGGGGGACACCGATGGCAACTCGGGACACCGGCGGACAGTCGCAATCCGGCAAGGGCCGGCAGGACGAGGAGATCGAGGACGTCACCACCGAGGCCAACCCTGAGGTAGCCGAACGGCACGCCGAGATCACCGAGGACGTCGACGACCTGCTCGACGAGATCGACTCCGTTCTCGAAGAGAACGCAGAAGAGTTCGTCCGAGGATACGTGCAAAAAGGGGGTGAATAGGCATATCCGGTAAAAACGGACATGCCTATTCCGAACGATGATGAGGGCGGGCGGCGCCACCGTCGCGACCGTGGTGAGTGGAAGCCGCTCGACCTCATTCGCGCTAGTAGTAAGCGGCCTTCGGGCCGGGGCAGCTATTGCGAAGACTGTTACCCCGTGCGGTTCAAGGCCAGGTGTGTCAAACGGTTGTCGGAGAAGCACGGGCGAGAGGTGCAGAGCCGGCGCGTTGCCCCCCGACGGCCCACCCGCGGTGCCGCTACGGCATCGGGCAGCCCTGAGTTCGGCAAGGTGCTGATGGAGCGGGGCGGCGTCTGTGACATCTGCGGGACGCCCGACCCGCAACACGTCGATCACGTTCATCGCACCGGCGAGGTGCGCGGGATATTGTGCTTCAACTGCAACGGCGAGCTGGGACAGTTTCGGGACAATCCGGTCTTCCTCGCCGGGGCGATCACGTATCTGAAAGGAACCACGTGGCAAAGGACTTTGATCCATCCGGGCGTGTACCGGATTACTTCGTCAACGCCGGGACGTCCTCCTTCACGCAGTTCCTGACGCACGCGTCTCCCGAGTTGCTGCCGGGCCGGCGGCCGCTGCCCCCGGGGCTCTCGGGCGACATCGCGCCGCACGGCACGACGATCGTGGCGATCGCGACCGCCGACGGCGTCGTGATGGGCGGCGACCGGCGGGCGACGATGGGCAACCTGATCGCGAGCCGGGACATCGAGAAGGTGCACCCCGCCGACTCGTACTCGCTGATCGGCATCGCCGGCACGGCGGGCATCGGCATCGAGCTGATGCGGCTGTTCCAGGTCGAGCCCGAGCACTACGAGAAGATCGAGGGCACGATGCTCTCGACCGACGGTAAGGCGAACCGGCTGGCCGGCATGGTCCGGGGCAACCTGGGCGCGGCGATGCAGGGCCTGGCCGTGGTGCCGCTGTTCGCCGGTTACGACCTCTCCGCGACCGATCCGGCGAAGGTGGGGCGCATCTTCAGCTTCGACGTCGCCGGCGGGCTCTACGAGGAGACCGGCTACGACTCGATCGGCTCGGGTTCGCTGTTCGCGAAGTCGTCGATGAAGAAGAAGTACCGGGCGGGCATCAGCACCGCCGACGCGATCCGGCTGGCGGTCGAGGCGCTCTACGACGCGGCCGACGACGACACCGCGACCGGTGGGCCCGACCTGACCCGCAAGATCTTCCCGGTGGTGATGAGTGCGACGGCGAACGGCACGCACCGGCTCACCGAGACGGAGATCACCGCGGTGGCCGAGCGGGTCATCGCCGGGCGCATGGAGAATCCGGGCGGCTGAGTCCGGTTGTTGGTAGCAGCCGAATTCACCTGGGACGAGAGGGAGTAGCCACCCGTGGCCATGCAGTTCTACGCATCACCCGAGCAGGTCCAGCGGGACCGCTCGGAGTACGCCCGCAAGGGCATCGCCCGCGGCCGTTCCGCCGTGGTGCTCACCTACGAGGGCGGCATCCTGCTGGTCGCCGAGAACATCACCAGCCTTCGCAAGATCAGCGAGATCTACGACAAGATCGGTTTCGCGGCGGTCGGTCGTTACAACGAGTTCGAGAGCCTGCGCCGCGCCGGCATCCGGATGGCCGACGTCAACGGCTACAGCTACGACCGTCGCGACGTGACCGGCCGCTTCCTGGCCAACGCCTACACGCAGACGCTCGGCGCGATCTTCACCGAGACGCAGAAGCCGTACGAGGTGGAGATCTGCATCGCGCAGGTCGGGTCGTCGCCCGAGACCGACGAGCTCTACCGGATCACGTACGACGGTTCGGTGATGGACGAGCCGGGCTTCATGGCGATGGGCGGCCAGGCCGAGTCGATCTCGAACGTGCTGCGCGAACGGCACGACACGAACGCGGACCTGAAGTCGGCGCTGCACCTGGCGGCCGAGGCCCTGGGCACCGTCGGCGGCGAGAACGGGCAGACGCGCACGCTCGACGCGAAGATGCTCGAAGTCGCGGTGCTTGATCGCCGGCGCAAGGGAAGGGCGTTCCGGCGCATTCAGGGGACGTCGTTGCTCACCCTGCTCGTGGGCGACAAGGACGTGGCTGAGAAGGACTTGGGCGGTGTGGATGCTGCGCCACCGCCTCCGCCGACCGACAAGCCCACGGTTTCGGCCGCGTCCGAGGAGGACATCGACGATCAGGTCGCTGCCAGTGATCCGACCGAGCCGCCGGACGGGGTCAACGGAGACGGGTCCTGAGGGTTTTTTGCGCTTGGCCGGTCGGGGCCGGGAGTCAGCACGCACGGCGGTAGAGCATCTCTGGCCGTGCGTACTGACCCCGGGCCCCGACCTTGCCTTGAGGTTCGGTCAGGGGCCGGCGGCTTGGTCGCGGGACAGGTACTGGTCGGGCCGTGCCTGCGGGCCAGGATGGTGATCAACGCCTCGTCGGCCACGTCGCCGGGGACGGGGTCGAGCCGTTTTGTCGTGGGCCACCTCGCCTCCTGCCCGCTGGCCCAGACACGGTAACGGCGCTGAGTGTCGGTGAAAGCGCGAGTGGTGACTGCCAATGGATGGGTTCTGCGGCTAGTGTTTCGACATGGAACGGCGAATTTTCGGCCTCGAGACCGAGTACGGAGTCACGTGCACCTACCGGGGACAGCGGCGGCTGTCGCCGGACGAAGTGGCCCGCTACCTGTTCCGCCGAGTGGTGTCCTGGGGACGCAGCAGCAACGTTTTTCTCCGTAACGGCGCCCGCCTATATCTTGATGTCGGTTCCCACCCTGAGTACGCGACGCCCGAGTGCGACTCCGTCACCGACCTGGTCGCCCACGACCGGGCCGGCGAGCGGATCCTCGAAGGCCTGCTGGTCGACGCCGAGAAGCGGCTGCACGACGAGGGGATCGCGGGAGAGATCTACCTCTTCAAGAACAACACCGACTCCGCCGGCAACTCGTACGGCTGCCACGAGAACTACCTCGTGTCGCGGCACGGCGAGTTCGGCCGGCTCGCCGACGTCCTGATCCCGTTCCTCGTGACCCGTCAGCTAATCTGCGGTGCCGGCAAGGTGCTGCAGACCCCGCGCGGGGCGGTGTTCTGCCTGTCGCAGCGGGCCGAGCACATCTGGGAGGGCGTCTCCAGCGCGACGACGCGTTCCCGGCCCATCATCAACACCCGCGACGAGCCGCACGCCGACGCCGAACGCTACCGCCGGCTCCACGTGATCGTGGGCGACTCGAACATGAACGAGGTCACCACGCTGCTCAAGGTGGGCAGCGCCGACATCGTGCTCCGCATGATCGAGGCCGGCGTGGTGATGCGCGACCTCTCCCTGGAGAACCCGATCCGGGCGATCCGCGAGGTCAGTCACGACATCAGCGGCCGCCGCAAGATCCGGCTGGCCAACAACAAAGAGGTCAGCGCCCTCGAGATCCAGCAGGAATACCTGGCCAAGGCGACCGAGTTCGTCGAGCGCCGGGGCGGCGACCCGACCGCCAAGCGCGTCGTCGAGCTGTGGGGCCGGGTGCTCAACGCGATCGAGAGCGGCGACCTCGACCCGGTGTCCCGCGAGATCGACTGGGTGTCGAAGTACAAGCTGATCGAGCGTTACCAGGCCAAGCACCAGATCCCGATGAGCCACCCGCGCATCGCGCAGCTCGACCTGGCCTATCACGACGTGCGCCGTGGCCGCGGCCTCTACGCGCTGATGGAGAAGCGCAAGCAGGTCGACCGCATCTCCAACGACCTCGAGATCTTCGAGGCCAAGGAGACCCCGCCGCAGACCACCCGAGCCCGCCTGCGCGGCGAGTTCATCCGGCACGCCCAGGAGAAACGCCGCGACTTCACCGTCGACTGGGTGCACCTCAAGCTGAACGACCAGGCCCAACGCACCGTGCTGTGCAAGGACCCGTTCCGCGCCTACGACGAGCGGGTGGAACGCCTCATCGCCAGCATGTAGGGCAGAGAGCTATGCTGGTCGGGTCATGACGAGGCCCGACCAGCAACCACCCGACCAGCCGCCGTTCGAACTAGGTCGCGTGCAGCGCAAACGCGACCGCATCCGCTCCGAGATCCAAAGAAATCGCGCGGGCGGGCATCGAGTGCCGACCTGGGCTCTGGCCGTGGTTCTCGGCGCGCTCCTGTTGTGCTGGCTCTATCTGGTCGTCACGTCGTAAGCCGTCACCGCATAGCCCGCCACTTCATAACCCTGGGCATCAAGAAGCGCCCAACCCGAAGATCCAGGGCCTTCCGAATCCAGGATCACGGGCATCAATACGGATACGCCCAGCGCGTCGTCGCGGTGTCCGTACGCGGCTCCGCGGGCCAGCGGGATCAGTTCCAGGCCCAGGCCGCGGTCCGAGGGTGGCTCGACCCGAAGACACCTGGGAGAAACCCCTAGGTCGCCACGGCCCACTCGACCACCCGGTCGACGTCGACGCGGGTCCAGCCGACCGCCGGATCGATCGGCACGAGGAGGGTCGGCGCCGCCCGCCCGGCGGCCCATCGGCGTCCGGCCTCCGTGTGGTTGTCGTCTATCCAGGCGGCCGGGCGGTCACCGGCAACCGCGTCGATGGACGGGACCTTCAGCTCCGGCGCGAACGGCACGGGCGGGAAACGGACCACCGGCAGCGGCTCGACGCCGAGGATCGGCAGGTAGACGTCGTTGGCGTGCTCGCCCCAGCCGGTCGCCCACCACAGCTCGCCGACGCCGGCCAGTTCTCGGATCCAGCCGGCGTGGGCCGCGCAGTAGCGGTCGGGGTCCTCGCCCTCGAAGAACACGTGCTCCTGATAGCCGTCGGGGCAGGTGGCCGCGGCGAACGGGTTCAGTACGCCGTCGAGGTCGAGCAGGATCAACTTTTTCACGGATCCCACCGTAGGCGCACCGCGGTGGCTCGTCCGGCCCCCGGAAACGAGTCGGTGCTGGGTTGCCGCGCGTCGAGGTGAGGCTTTACAGGCCGAGGACGCTGCGCCGGACCGCCGGACTGTCGCGCAGCTCCGCGGCCGGCCCGGAGGAGACCACCCGGCCCTCGCCGAGCAGGTAGGCGCGGGCGGCGACGGCCAGCGCCCGTTCCACGTCCTGCTCGACCACGACCACACTGACCCCGGACGCGGCGATGCGTTGCACGGCGTCGTAGACCTCGTCGACGCGTACGGGGGCCAGCCCGAGCGACGGCTCGTCGAGCAGCAGCAGCGTCGGCCGGGCCATCAGCGCGCGGCCGATCGCCAGCATCTGCTGCTCGCCGCCGCTGAGGTTGCCGGCGAGCTGGGTCGCCCGTTCGGCCAGCCGCGGGAACATCTCGTGGACGGTCGTGATCGTCTCCCGGTACGACGGTCGCGCGCCCTTGCGATAGGCGCCCAGCATCAGGTTGTCAGTGACTGTCATGCGGGGGAAGATGCGCCGACCCTCGGGCACCACGGCCACGCCGTGCGCGCAGACCCGGTGGCCGGGCAGGGCGGTGGTGTCCTGGCCGTTGACCCGGATCCGTCCACCACTGGCCCGGTGGACACCGGCCAGCGCGTTGACCAGAGTGGACTTGCCGGCGCCGTTCGGGCCGACCACGCAGACCGTCTCGCCCTGGGCGACCGTCAGGCTCACGCCCCACAGCGCCTGCGCGTCGCCGTAGCGGACGTCGAGCTCCTCGACCTCGAGCAGCGTGTCAGACATGAGCCTGTCTCCCCAGGTAGGCGCGGACGACTTCGGGGTCGCTCAGCACGGCCCGCGGTTCGCCGTCGGCGAGGACCGTGCCGCGGTCGAGCACGACCATCCGGGTGGCGAGCTGGTTGAGGACGCGCAGCAGGTGCTCGACGATGACGATGGTGATGCCGGTGCTGTGGATGCGCCGGACCACCCGTACGGCGTTGTCGACCTCGGCCGGGTTGAGCCCGGCCAGGGCCTCGTCGAGCAGCAGCACCTTCGGGTTCGCGGCGATCGCCCGGGCCATCTCGAGCAGTTGCCGCTGGTGCAGATTCAACTGCGCCGGGTACGCGTCGGCGAGGTGACCGAGGGCGACGGTGGCGAGGTGCCGATCGGCCAGCGGGCGGGCCTCCCGAAGCGACACCGGGGTGCGACCGAACACGATCGCGGTCGCCACATTGTCCCGTACGGTCATCGAGCTGAACGGTTTCGGGATCTGGTAGGTGCGGGCCATCCCGACGTGGGCGATCTGATGGGGTGCGAGGGTGGTGATGTCGGCGCCACCCACGCGGATCTCCCCGGCGGTCGGGCGGAACGTGCCGGAGAGCAGGTTGACCAGGGTCGTCTTGCCGGAGCCGTTCGGGCCGACCAGGCCGATCAGTTCGCCCTCGCGAATGTCGAGGGTGACGTCGTCGAGGGCGTGCACGCCGCCGAAGTGCTTGGCCACGCCGCGACACTCCACGATGATCTCGCCGAGGGGCGCCGCGGGCAGGTCGACGTCCGTTTTGTCCACGGCAGCCGCCGGGGTCGGCACGGGGGTGGTGGTCCGGCGCCGGACCAGAACCGCCGCGGCCGCCGCGGCCAGCAGACCGGCCACGATCCAGTCGAGCTCCTCCCCCCACACGTTGGCGATCGCGAGCACGCCGCAGACCACGACGAACCCGGCGAGCGCGAGCAACGGCCGGCTCCGCAGCCGCGCGTAGAGGCCGGCCGGTGCGACCGCCACGAGGACGGCCAGGATCGCGCCGAGGATGATCGCGTTCCATTCGTCCAGGCCGTACGAGGTCAGTCGGTCCTGCAGGGTGACGATCAGGACCGCGCCCAGCACCGGCCCCAGCCAGTGACCGCGCCCGCCGAGCACCGCCATCACGATGACGAAGAGCGGGATCATCAGCCCGAAGACGCTTTCCACCGTCACGAACCCGATCTGCAGCGCGTAGACGCTGCCGCCGAGGCCGCCCAGCACCCCGCCGACCGCGATGGCCAGCATCTTGTAGCGATAGGTGGGCACGCCCAGCACCTCGGCGACGTCCTCGTCGTCGTGGATCGCGGCCAGCGCCGACCCGGTCCGGCTGTGCTGAATCACGAACGCGACGCCGACGGCGAGCCCGGCCACCGCGACCGCGAGCAGGTACTGGAACTGCTGAAAATCGCCCAGCCAGCCGGGCACGTCCGGCGGCGGCACCGATGTCCCCTGCCCGCCGTCGACCGAGCGGTTGATGCGGGCGAACGCCGCCAGGATGAACGGCACCGCCAGGGTCAGCAGCGCGAAGATCTCCCCGCGCAGCGAGCCGAGCCGGAACGCGACCGCGCCGATGCCCAGGGCCAGCAGCCCGCAGAGCAGCGCCGCGATCGGCAGCGTCCAGAAGAAGCCCACGCCGTGCCGGCCGGTGAGCACCGCCGTCGTATAGGCCCCGACCCCGACGTACGCCGCCTGTCCGAAGCTGAAGTACCCGGCGTACCCGGAGAGCAGGTTCCAGCTCGTCGCCTGCGCGATCCAGAAGCAGACCGTGCCCAGCAGGACCAGGTAGAACGACGGAATGCCGGTGAAGGCGAGCGCCAGCAGTCCGAGCAGGACCGCGAACAGCGGGATCGCGCCACGTCTCATCGCACCGCTCCGATCGCGAACAGGCCGCGCGGCCGCAGCAGCAGGGCCAGGATGATGGCCGTGAACAGGACGAACGGGGCCGTCGCCGGAGACCAGACCACGGCGACCACACCGGACAGGACGCCGACCAGGATGCCCGCCGCTAACGTGCCGGTCACCTCGCCGACGCCGCCGAGGATGACGACGGCGAAGACGATGCCGAACCACTCGTACGCC
>DASRYP010000837.1:0-5017 GCA_035687165.1 Actinoplanes sp.
TCGCCCGCAGACGTGAGTGTCTGGGCGCGCGCGGTGAGTTCGGCGAGCGGGGGAGGGGCCATGTGTCCCATAGTGCTCGCGTGGACACTTTAGGTACAAGTGCGGGGCTGCGAACCGCCGGTTCGACCCGTGCGACCCGAACACTGTAGAACTCGCATATGTCTCAACACGCGATCGCGACAGTCAAGCGGGAACTGCTGGTCCGCTACCTCGAGGCGTGGGTGCCGGCTGCGCTTCACCGCGCCCGGCGGGTGCTCTACGCGCACGGCTACGCCGATGCGGACGGCGGGGCGTCGGCCGAGGCCGCGATGCGGGTGCTGGCCGAGCAGACCGATCTCGTACGGGGTCGTGAGCTCACGATGGTGGCGACCGGCCACGACCTGGACGAGATCGGCGTACGGCTGAACGCGATCCAGGCCGCGTCGGGGGCGGGCGCGGGACTGGCCGTGCACACGATCTCGGGGGGAACGGACGGGCGGCTGCCGGTCGGGCTCAAGGCCGTCGGGGCGCAACGTGTACCGCTGCTCGGGTTTCTCGATGCGGCGAACGAGGACGCGGCGCCGGCGCCGGCCGCTGTGGGCGCTCTGACCGCGGGCAAACCGGCCGAGGTGCTGCTGGTGCTGCCGCCCGGGTCGACCGCTGCTCCCTATCGGGCCGGGTGGCCCCTCTTCACGCAGGTCGAGCTGGCCGTCTCGGACGAGCCGGGTGAACTGCTGGTCTTCGGGGCGACGACCGGCAAGAGTCTCGAGGGTTTCAAGGAGGCGCTGTGGTCGGTCGACGAGTTCGCCGGCGTACGCTACCGCGACCCGGGCGACCCGGACCGGCACCTGATCGACATCTCGCTGGCGCCGCACCCCGGTCCGCTACGCCGTGAGATTCTCGCCCATCTCGAACGCGTCGGCGCGGCCACGGTGACCGAACTGCGCACGTTCGCGCTGACCGACACCGTCTATCGGGCGGCGGACGCCACGCGGGTGCTGCACCAGCTCATCGACGCCGAGGCGGTGACCCGCCGGCCGTCGGACGGACGGCTCGGCGGGGACGTCGTGATCTCCCTTTAGGAGCGGGTCTTGTCCTGCTTCCAGGAGAACGGACCGGGCAGGTCGTAGCGGTGCGCGCGGCTGCGCGAGTTCCACGACCAACGGCCGATCTTGAAGCTCCACGAGGAGAAGCCGTTCTCGGTGAAGTTCAGGATCAACGGGCCGAACTTCTTGCGCTTGCGGAAAACGAGGCCCATCGGTACGTCCCTCCAAAGGTTCGTCGGATGGCCTTGTGGTACCCCGGATCGACGTATCGGCAAACGTCAGCGTGGCTGCCACGCGTCGGGACGCGTGGTCAGCTTGCGAACGTGCGCCGGCATCCGGCCACTGATCAGCTCGGCCAGGTTGACCTCGTCGACCACCTCGCGCACGGCGGCCCGGACGGCGACCCAGAGATTGGGCAGGTTTTCCGCGGCGCCGGTGTAACGAGTCTCTTCGGGACGCAGGCCCCGCACCCCGGCCAGCGGACCGTCGACCGCACGGAGGATCTGGCCGATCGTCACATCACGCGGAGACTGTGACAATGTGTAGCCACCCTCCGCGCCGCGCTGGGCTCGCACGACCCCGGCACGGCGCAGGTCGGCAAGCACCGCCTCGAGAAACTTGCGGGGCATTTCCTGGTCTTGGGCGATGGCTTGGGCCGACATCAGAGCCGGGTAGGCCCTCGCCAGACTGAGGGCGGCCCGGACCGCGTAGTCGCCGCGCGCGGAGATCTGCACATATTCATCATGCCCCCTCGGTGCCACCGAGCCACACATACCCCACGGACATATGGGAATTACGCTCAGTCAGTTGATCGTCGCTGGGCCGGAATGACGCCGCTGGGTTCATCGGCGGTCTCGGAACGGAACTGCCCGGGGCTCGTCCCGACCTCGCGGTGGAAGAACCGGCCGAAGTTGGTGGGCTCGGGAAAGCCCAGGTGACGACCCACTTCGGCGACCGAGAGCGGCGTGCAGGCGAGCAGTCGGCGGGCCTCGAGGGCGACTCGATCGTCGACCACCTGTTTGGCGGTGCGTCCGGTGGCGGCGAGGCAGGCCCGGGTCAGCGTACGCACCGAGCAGCCCAACTCCTCGGCATAATCCTCGACGCGGCGGCTGTGCGGGTGCCCGGCTTCGAGCAGACGCCGGAACCGGGCGTACGTGCGGCTCTCGGGGCTCGGCGGCTCACCGGCGGTCAGCAGGGCGACCCGGAGGAGCAGGACACGCAGCTGGTGGCGCAGCAGATCGGCGGCGATCGGGCCGGGCGCGAGCCGGTCGCAGTCGACCGAGAGCTGGGCGAACCCGTTGATCACCGCGTCTTCGTCCGCGCCGCGCAGCTGCCACCGGACGTGCGGCGGCTCGTCGTCACCGGCCAGCCGGGAGTCGAACGTGACCACCGAGGCGATCAGTCCGTTCCGGCCCACCCGCAGCGCCTGTCCGGGACGGACCCACAGCAGGGCGCCCGGCCCGCAGGGGTGCTCGAGAAAGTCGACCTCGACCGTGCCGTGACCCGCCGTGGCGAGCACCAACACGTGAAAGGAGAGCCGGCGTGGCGGCTGCGCGGAGGTCGTGTCCAGCCCGCAGGTGGCGACACCCGCCCAGCCGGGCGGGCGGAACGTGCTGGCGGTTTCTGACCGCAGGGCTGCAGAGGACATCGCGCCGACCGTAACCGGCCTTGACCAGCGATGCACCCGCTAAAACACAGCCTGTCCGAATGGGCATCGCGGACCGTGTTTTCGATGGTTCAATGTCCAGTTATGAGCCTTAAGTTCTTTATACGGAAAAGCGACCCGTACGGACCGGCAGTGTCCGCGCGAGTCGCCCCCGTCATATTTCGTACGTTATCGGCCCGCCAGCAATCGACTGACCGCCGCATCGACGTCCAGGTGTTCGGATTCCCGGCCGCGCGGCACGACCACATAGGTGCGTCGCAGGAATCGGACGAGGACGCTGCGAGGCACCTCGAACAGCGCATTGCCGTCAGGCGACGACAGGGCGAGAGCAACGAAGTCGCCCCGCGGCGTGGCCCACGGCCACACCCGGACATCCCCGATGCCCGCAGGCTCATCGAGCCCGGTCACGAGCAGCTCTCGCGCAAAGGACCAGCTCACGGCTTCCCCACCGGCTGATTCTGCGTGGAACAACACGTGGACCGCATAAGGGTCGGCTGGGTCGTAACGGAGACTGGCGCGCACGGGCAATGCCGTGGCGTCAGGCGCTACGAGCCGCAGCGAGGTCTCGACCTCGACGGTCGTTGGACGAATGGTACTCATGGACGAACTCCCCCCGGCACCGCGCGGGGCTGGTGAACCCCGCGTTTCCCATACTCAGGTGATCCCTGTCATTACGCTCCGCCATACGCTGATCTCACCCAGTAGTGGGAAGGCGGTTCCGAAAACCCTTTAGCACAAGATGAAAAGCGCTATCTTGTGCTGTTCTGCCCCAAGCACTCGGTTCCGCCCGGCGTCGGGTGGTCCAGCAGTTGACTTACTCCGGTAACGTCCATTCCTCCCGGGTAGTGACGGGGACCCGGGACACTGAGGGATGAAATGGCTGCGAAACCTGACGAAGATCGGGCGCGGTCGGGTGTGCTGGACAAGATCCGAGCCAACCCGACCGGCCGGCTCGCTCTCAAAATCTCGGTTGCCAACCTCGGCGCCATCGTCGTCGCCGTAGGGATCGTCCTGATCCCGTTCCCCGGCCCCGGCTGGGCGATCGTGATCGTCGGCCTGGCCATCTGGGCGATCGAGTTCGCCTGGGCGAAACGGCTGCTCGAGTTCACCAAGAGGCACGTGCAGTCCTGGACCCACTGGATAGCCCGCCAGTCGTGGCCCATCAAGTGCGTCGTCGCTGTGGTCAGCTTCGTCTTCGTGAGCGCGATCGTGTACCTCTCGGTCCGCTTCAGCCTCGGCATCGACCTGATCGACAAGGCACGCGAAATCCTGAGCTGACCCCGTGTTGGGCCCGGCGGCAGCTGTCTAGTAGAGTCAGCATTCGTTGAGGGCGATTAGCTCAGCGGGAGAGCGCTCCGCTCACACCGGAGAGGTCACTGGTTCGATCCCAGTATCGCCCACCAAAGCCCCTGACCAGGGCAAACGTGAATCGATTATTGGCAGTTTGAGAACCGCCTCGTTCAACAGCGTGTTGAGCTGCGGAAATGCGGGGCCGATCAAGGTCGGCCATCACTGCGGGCCGTCGCCGATGGACCCCGTCATCGCGCTGACCGCGGAGGCCCACGGCCTGCCCCTCGCGCATGTAGACGCCGACTTCGACGCCATCGCCAAGGTGCGCCCCGGCATCGCGATGGTCCGGATCGACCAGCAGAATGCCCCCTTGAGCGGCACGGGCGACGACCGGCCGCGAATCGATCAGGGCCTGCGACGGCGTACGGCCGATAATGCCACGATCGGGTCCTGAGCTGTGGGTATGTGGTTCGTTTGGGTCAGGCGTGCCTTTACGACGTTGACGACGACTGGGGCCGCTTCGAGATCGGGCGAGAAGAGTTCGAGCGGGTCCGGAACTCGAACCGCCACAGCCGGCCCGGCTGATGACCGGGCCTGCCCGCGGTGTCTCGCGTTACGCGCTGTCGGAGCCCGTCTTGCGGACCAGCATGTACCCGTAGGGCGGCTCCGTCCCTTCGGGCGGGGTGCTGCCCTGGAAGACCGGGGTGAAACCGTCGGCAGCGAAGCGATCCTGCATTTCCTGGGCCGAGAGCCAGTACCGGTTGAAGTCTATGCCGAGACTGCTGACCAGGCTGCCGGGACCGTTGCGGTGCACCGTGCCGTCGCCGTGCTTGAAAGCCGCCACCAGGTATCCGCCTGGCCGCACCACCCGGGCGAGTTCAGCGAACGCGCGAGCCCTGGCGTCCGGCGCCAGGTAGATCAACGAGAACCAGCACACCACCCCGGCCAGCGATGCGTCCTCGAACGGCAAATCGCGTAGGTCGGCGACCTCGTACCCGAAGCCCGGGTGCTCGCGCCGGGCCACTTCGACCATCCC
>DASRYP010000838.1:0-4945 GCA_035687165.1 Actinoplanes sp.
GACGGTGAAGATGGTCGGCACCGGCCACTCGTTCACCGCCATCGCCGCCGCCGACGACCAGCGCCTGCTGCTGGACCGGATGACCGATCTGATCTCGGTCGACGGCCCGCTGGTCACGGTGCAGGCGGGGATGCCACTGTGGAAGCTCAACGAGGCGCTGGCCCAGCACGGGCTGGCGATGCCCAACCTCGGGGACATCGACGCGCAGACGGTCGCCGGGGCAATTTCGACGGGTACGCACGGCACGGGCGCGGCGCATACGACGCTGGCCTCCTGCGTGGAAGCCCTCAAGATCGTTACAGGCAGTGGTGACGTGCTGGCCCTAGGCCCGGACGACGAGATCTTCCCGGCCGCCCGGCTCGGCATCGGCGCGTTGGGCATCCTCGTCGAGGTGACGCTGCGCTGCGTTCCGGCCTTCATGCTGCTGGCCGACGAGCGGCCGATGGCCCTCGCGGACGTGCTGGCGGGGCTCGACGACTGGATCCCGAGCAACGAGCACGTCGAGTTCTACTGGTATCCGTACACGGATCGGGCGCAGCTCAAACGTAACAACAAGGTCGCCGGGAACGACCGTCCGCTGTCGTCGTTCCGCGGCTGGCTGGACGACGAGTTCCTCGCGAACACTGTCTGGCAAGGCGTCTGCCGACTCGGCCGCCGGGTTCCGGCCATGGTGCCGACGATCCAGTCGATCGCCGCGCGGGCGCTGACGGCCCGGACCTATACCGAGCGCTCGGATCGGGTTTTCTGCACGCCGCGGCGGGTGCACTTCACCGAGATGGAGTACGAGATCCCGCGCGAGGCCTTGCCCGAGGTGCTCGGCGCCCTACCCAAGCTCATCGACGGGCTGCCGTTCAAGGTGCAGTTCCCGGTCGAGGTGCGGTTCACCGGTCCGGACGACACCTGGCTCTCGCACGGGTACGGGCGGGAGTCGGCCTACGTGGCGGTGCACCAGTTCATCGGCGTGCCCTACGAGCCCTACTTCCGGGCCTTCGAGGCGGTCTGCCGGCCGCTCGGCGGGCGCCCGCACTGGGGCAAACTGCACTATCGGACGGCCGAGGACCTGCGCCCCGCCTACCCGAAGTTCGGCGACTTCGTGGCCGTGCGCGACCGCCTCGACCCGGCCCGGGTCTTCAGCAACGAATACCTGGACCGGGTTCTCGGCGACTAAGTCTTTACTCCTCGGTTTTACTCCGCGCTCGCCGTCGCCTTGGCCGGCGCGGCCTTGCGAGCGGCGGCCGGCACGGCGTTCTTGGCCGGAGCAGCCTTCTTCGCCGGAGCCTTCTTCGCGGGAGAAGCCTTCTTGGCCGCGGCCTTCTTCGCGGGAGCCTTCTTCGCCGCCGTCTCGGACGCCGCCTTGGCCGGAGCCTTCTTGGCGACGCGCTTCTTCGGCGCCGGACCCTTGGCCCGCTTCTCGGCCAGCATCTCCGAGGCCTGCTCGACGGTGAGTTCCTCAGGCGTCTGGTCGCGGCGCAGCGAGGCGTTGAACTCTCCGTCGGTCACGTAGGGGCCGAAGCGGCCGTCCTTGATGACCATCGGCTTCTCGGTCACCGGGTCCGGGCCCATCTCGCGCAGCGGCGGCTTGGCCGCGGCCCGGCCCCGGGTCTTCGGCGCGGCCAGCAGGGCCAGCGCCTCGTCCAGCGTGACCGTGAAGAGCTGGTCCTCGCTCGCCAGCGAACGCGAATCGGTGCCGCGCTGCACATACGGCCCGTACCGGCCGTTCTTCGCGATGATCTCGTTGCCCTCGGGGTCCCGGCCGACCGTCCGAGGCAGACTCAGGAGCTGCAGGGCCTGTTCGAGGGTGAGGGTGTTGGGCGACTGCGAGTTGAACAGCGAGCCACGCCGTTCACCACTCTGCACATAGGGCCCGAACCGTCCGGACTTGACCAGCACCGGCTCTTTGGTCGCCGGGTCGTCGCCCAGGCTGCGCTCGCCGCCGCCGCCCAAGAAGAGCTCGTCGACCTTCTCGGGAGTCAGCTCGTCGGGCGCGACACCCTCGGGGATCGAGACCCGGTTGCTCGGGTCGCTCGGCTGGTCCTCGGTCGCCCCGGGATCCTGACGCTGCAGGTAGGGCCCGTAGCGGCCGACCCGCACCACGATGTGCCTGCCCTCCTCGTCGTCGAAGAGGGGAATCGAGTTGATCAGGCGGGCGTCGATGGCGCTCAGGTTCTCGGTGACCATCTTGCGCAGGCCGCCGGCCTGGGCGATCGCGTCGTCCGCGCCGGCGGTCTGGCTGCCGAAGTAGAACGCCGTGAGGAAGTCGAGCGCGGCGTGCTCGCCCCCGGCGATGCCGTCGAGGTCGTTCTCCATCGCGGCGGTGAAGCCGTAGTCGACCAGGCGCGGGTAGTGCGTCTCCATCAGATTGACCACGGCGAACGCGATGAACGTCGGGATCAGCGCCTGTCCGCGCTTCTCGACATAGCCACGGTCCTGGATCGTCTGCATGATCGACGAGTAGGTCGAGGGGCGACCGATGCCGAGCTCTTCCATCGCCTTGACCAGCGAGGCCTCGGTGTAACGGGCCGGCGGGCTGGTGTGGTGGCCCGCGGCGGCCAACTCGTCGGCCGTCAACGGCTGGTCCTTGACCAGGTTGGGCAGGCGGTTCTCGGCATCCTCGGCGTCGGCGTTCTCGTCGTCGGAGGACTCCACGTACGCCCGGAGGAAACCGGGGTCGGTGATCGTCTTACCGGTGGCGCCGAAGTCGGCCTCCTCCTGCGCGGAGGAGACGGCCCGGATGCGCACCGAGATCGAGTTGCCGACCGCGTCGGTCATCTGCGAGGCGACCGTCCGTCGCCAGATGAGCTCGTAAAGGCGGAACTCATCGCCGGAGATCTCGTTGGCCACCTCGGCGGGTGTGCGGAACGAGTCACCGGCGGGCCGGATCGCCTCGTGTGCCTCCTGGGCGTTCTTGACCTTGCCGGTGTAGCGGCGCGGCTCCGGCGGGACCGAGCGCTCGCCGTAGAGCTCGGCGATCTGCCGGCGGGCGGCCGCGATGGCCGTCTCCGACAGGTTCACCGAGTCGGTCCGCATATAAGTGATGTAGCCGTTCTCGTAGAGGCGCTGAGCCGTACGCATCGTCTGGGCGGACGACATGCGCAGCTTGCGGGCCCCCTCCTGCTGCAGCGTCGAAGTGATGAAGGGCGCGTACGGCCGGCGGCGGTACGGCTTCTCCTCGACCCGGGTGACGGCGAACGCCCGGTCCACGAGCCGCGCGGCCAGCCCACGGGCGCCGGCCTCGTCGAGGTGCACGACGGCGGCGCCCGGCTTGAGGCGGCCGGTGGTGGCCTCGAAGTCTTTGCCGGTCGCGACCCGGTCGCCGTTCAGCGCGATGAGGGTCGCGTTGAACTGGCGCGGGCCCTCGACCTTGCCCTGGACGGCGAGCAGAGCGTTGATGTCCCAATACTCCGCGGTGCGGAAAGCCATGCGCTGCCGCTCGCGCTCGACCACGATGCGGGTGGCCACGGACTGGACCCGGCCGGCCGAGAGCTTCGGCATGACCTTCTTCCAGAGGACCGGGCTGACCTCGTAGCCGTAGAGACGGTCGAGGATGCGGCGGGCCTCCTGCGCGTCGACCAGATTTTGGTCAATCTGGCGCGGGTTGGCCACGGCAGCCTGGATCGCGGGCCGGGTGATCTCGTGGAAGACCATGCGGTGGACCGGGACCTTGGGCTTGATCGTCTCGAGCAGGTGCCAGGCGATGGCCTCGCCCTCGCGGTCCTCATCCGTGGCGAGGAAGATCTCGTCGACCTCTTTCGCCAGCTTCTTCAGCTTGGCGATCTGCTGCTTGCGGTCGGCCGAGACCACGTAGAGCGGGTGGAAGCCGTTGTCGACATCGACGCCCAGCCGCGCCCACGACTCGCCCTTGTACTGCTCAGGGACCTCGTCGGCGTTCTTGGGCAGGTCACGGACATGGCCGATGGAGGCCTCGACCAGATAGTCGGGGCCCAGGTAACCGGCGATCGTCTTGGCCTTCGACGGGGACTCGACGATGACCAGACGGGTCGTCCTGGCGTCACTCGGCACGGCACTCCCAAACTCTTGCAACTCAGCGTTCCGTCACTCGGCCCGGCGGGCTCACAGACTTTCAACGTAACGCGCCGGACGAAGACACATTCCCGGAGGAGCCCGGACTCGGATGGTAACGGTCCGGCCACCGTATGCCTCCGACGGCGACACGGTACACCGGGAACCTGCTGTCGTGTCGCACACAATCCAGGAAGATCATGCAGTCGCGCCGCCTGGCCAAAGCTCGGCGGGTGCCGCCACGGGCCGCTCCCCGACCAGCTCAGAGAGGCGCGTCACCCGCTTCCTCCCCATGATCGAGTATCGGCGTCCGCCATCCGACAGCCGCCCGGCGAGACCGGCCCGGACCAGCGCGGCGTCGATCTCCGCTGAGTCTTTGGCCGGGTCGAGGCCCAGCGTATAGCCGCCGGGGACCGGCTCGCCGGCGGCGGCCACCCAGAGGCGCAGGCGCGGGCCGCTGAGAAAAAGTTGCGCGGCGGCCCGCGGCCAGGCCTGGGCCAGACCGTTCAGCCGCCGCGAGTACGAGGTGAGCACCTCGAACCTCGGTTCGGACTTTTCCGGCTTTTCTTCCTCGGGCGCGGCGTTTTCCGGCGATTCCGGGCGCCAGTGGGCCACCAGACCGCGGACGACCAGCTCGGCGACCAGGACGTGGACGCGCCAGGCGCCCTCGACCAGGACGGAGACGCGGGCCGTGCCGCCTATGCGACCGAGCTGCCCGGGTCCCGCGAGCAGCCCGGCCAGATCGGCGGGCGACGGCTCGGTGGTCTCGGCACCGAAGAACGGGAGCTGACGGCCGGCGTCGTGGGGCGCGGCCGGACGCGGATGAACGGTCCGTTTGGCCGCCTCGACCGGCGCGGGCAGCACCTCGCGCGGGATCAGCGGCCACCCCGTCTCGGTCATCTCACCGGCACTCGGGCACTTCGTC
>DASRYP010000839.1:0-3045 GCA_035687165.1 Actinoplanes sp.
TTTTCAGCTCGGCAGCGAGCGGCTTCGTTTCGGCGTCGGGGTTGTAGGTCACGGTGATCACCTTGTGGGCCATGAGAGCCACCTTTCTGTTCTCCGGATTTCAGGCTCCGGGGTGGCCTTCGTGAACCTCGCGGGTGCTGCCCCCGCCGCTGGCCTTACGCCTCGGTACTCGTCCAGGCTGCCTACACGTCCTGCTGGGAAGGTCCATGCGCCCCGGGGCGCGGCGGTCGCGTTCTGGCAGGTCGCGGTGTCGCGCTGCCCCGGGGCGGTCTGTTCGGTGTTGCTGTTTTCTCAGGTCGGCATCCGCACTAGGTTTCTCGGTTCCGGTGATCCGGGGGCTTCGTCTTCGGGTTCCGTTTGCTACCTCGGGGGCCTGTGCTGTGCCCGCTTCCCTTGACTTCCCCGTCCGTTGATCCGGTTCGGAGTGGCTCGGCGCCTCTTGAGTTATGCCCTAAGTATAACGCACCTACGGTGCTTGTCAACTAGAAACGAGCCGGGCGAGGCCCGATCGTCTGTCAGATACCCGACAGTAGTTGACAAGCACCGTAGGTGCGTGATTGGTGCGCGTGCGGCTCAGATTCCTGCGTCGTCGAGGACGTTCTTGATCGCGTCGCGGAATCCGGCCGGCGTGAGGCTCGTCTTACCCACCGTCTGGCGCGTCACGAGGCCCCCTATTTGGCGTAGCGCGCCCTTGAGATCTCCGACCTCCTCGGCGAGTTCGGCTGCGGCGAGCGACTCCGGGCCGCTCTCGTATTCCTCGACCCATCGCAGTGTGGCCGCCCCGGTGGCGAGTCCGAGTGCCTCGAGGTTGTCCGCGATCTCGGCGCGCAGGCTGGCGCTCATGACCCGACCACCGCGGTCACGGTCCAGCCGAGCAGCGTCCCGGACAGGATCGTCGGAGCCTCGACTGTCGGCGTCAGGTCCAGCTTCGAGGCCCAGGCGTCGCGGTTGTGTGGCGTCTCGAAGCGCAGCCAGAGCGAGCGGGTCGCGTCGCCGAAGACGGTCACGACCGGCACCGGCAACTCCTGGTGCTCGACGAGGGTGTTCAGGTAGCGATAGAGGGTGCGTCGCGTGGCGACGACCGGGCTCGTGCCCGGGAGTGTCTCGGCGCTCATGCCGCTTCCCGGGTCGACACGACCATACGGGCCCACGAGCCGGCGCAGCGTTTGTTGCGCGGACCGTGCACGCGGACCAGTCCGTCAAGCGTGAGCCCGATCGACTTCGAGCAGGTGCCGCAGGTGACGCGCTCCTCGGCGCCGCGGCGTGGCTTCGTCTCCGGCTTGTACGAGCCGCGGACGCCGGATCGGTCGTAGTGGCCCGGGCCGGGCCGGGACTTGATCCATGCCTCGATGACGCTGCGACGCCACCACGGCCGGGTGCGGCCCTTCGCGCCGGGCACGCGCTGTGGTTCGGCCGCCGGAAAGCCCCCGGTGCCGCGCAGATGGTAGGCCTTCGCCGTGTCGTAGGAAACCTCGAGCATGGTCGCGACGTCGCTCAGAAAGAGCTGATCGTCAGGGGAGTGTTTTGTCATGCCATCAGCATGACGCACCGTAGGTGCTGATGCAATAGGACGCGCCGCCCGGACCCATTGGGGGAAGTGATCCGGGCGGCGCGCGTACGGTGCAGGGCCGTACGTTTCGGGGAGGGGGGCTAGTCCTTTTTGGTGACGTCGCCGTAGTTCGGCTTCTGGCCCCGGGGACGGTTGGATCGCGCGGCCTCATCCTCGGCCTGCGACTGCTCGCGATCCTGTCGCGGCAGGTTGCGCCCGCGCCGGCCCGGGTCCGTGTTTCCTACCGGGCCTGAGTCAGGCCGTTTGGCCATAGCGTGCTCCCGACATGAGATAGAGGAATGCGACATGCTCGGCCCGTCGCTTCACCTTCGCCGACCGCAGGTAGTCCTGGGCCTCTTCCAGCGTGGCCGTCAGCAGCGAGACCCGGGCCGGCTCGGCGACCTCGGGCGTACCCAACACCGGACGGCGGCGGTCGTAGTCCAGGCGTGCCCTCGACCAGAAATCGATGAGCTCGTCGGCGGACGGGCCGGCCGCGTGCCGGTGCGAACCGATCGCCTCGACCGTGGCCGCCATGAGCACGACCGCAGTGATGATGACCGCCGGGCTCAGGGCCACGACGAGCAGTGCGCCAGCGGAGAGCAGCATCTCAGCCCACCACCGAGGTAGCGTCGATGGCCGCGGCCAGAACGACGCTGAGCAGGAGCAGAACCAGGATTGTCAGGTGTGCTCCGACGGCCCGGCGCCCCGGGGCCTGTCTACTTCCCTTGTCCATGATCGTGCGTTTCCTCTCAGTCTGTCCCCCGCGGCATCTAGGGGCACCCCTCTCGTACGCTCTCACGCAGCACGAGAGGGGGCGACTCCTGGGAGATTCCGGACGCCGGCGCTACTGGCCGAGCGAGCGCAGAACCTCGGCGCGCTGCTGATCGCTCAGGCCGTACCAGACCTGAGGGTCCCAGCCCTGCGGGACGGCCATGCTGCCCGCGGCGGGTCCGGGCGGCGGCGTCTGCGGGTGGCCGGCGATGACCTGGGCGCCCGGGAAGGCCGCCGCGACGGCCGCGTTGCCGGCCTGCTGGATCGCAGCCGCCTGGGCTTGCTGTGCCTGCCATGCGGCGTACGCCGGATCGACCGGCGGCGCGAAACCGGAGGGAGGCCCCTGCGGCGCGGTCTGCTGTGCCGGGGGAGTCGCGTTCGGCCATCCGGCGGCGGCCGCGCCAGGGTAGTTGACCGGGGCGGAGGGCTGGCCGTAGGTGACGGCCCCGGGTCCGGCCGCGAAACCGCCGCCGAGCGGCTGGGGCTCGTTCCAGGCCAGCGCCCCCATGTTCAGCGCCGAGTACAGCTCGACGGCCTTCGCCATATCCGGCGTCCCCTCGACGCTGACCAGATTCCACGGCTTCATGCCGACGTCGGAGCGCTGGATCCGGCCCAGCACCATCGAGCCGACGAGCGGCTGGCCGCCCGGCGCCAGGGCCTTGACGATGTTGCTGTTGTTGACCCAGACGCCGGTGAAGCGCGCCGGCCCCATGACCGTGTGCGTG
>DASRYP010000840.1:0-6886 GCA_035687165.1 Actinoplanes sp.
TGGGCTGCCGTTCTTCGGCGGGCCGGGCAACAACTACTCGATGCACGCGATCGCGTCGACGCTCGACCGGGTCCGTGGCCGACCCGGGACGTACGGCTTCGTCGGCGCCAACGGCGGCATCATGAGCAAGCATTCGACGGGCGTTTACACCACCGTTCCGTACGAGTGGAAGCCCTCGGCCAGCGCGCGGATCCAGGCTGAGCTGGACGCCGTGCCGGCCCCCGCCGAGGCTGTTTCCGCCTCGGGGCCGGCGGTCATCGAGACGTACACGGTCAAGCACGGCCGCGACGGCGGACGCGAAGGCATCGTGCTCGGCCGCCTCGACGACGGCCGGCCGTTCGTCGCCCGCGCCGATGCGATTCTCGACCTGCTCACCGAGGGCGAACCGATCGGCGAACGGGTAATCGCGCGGTCCACGGCCGCGGGGAATGTCGTCGTCGCGCGCTGAACCGCTTCGCACGACGTCAAGCGGTGGCACCGGCGTACTCCCGGCGCAGGGCGTCGAGCACGACGATCCACCCGCGGGCCCGGCACCCGGCGCGCTGGTTGACGGGGTCATCGCCCGGCAGGAGGCTGTGGGAGCGGGCAACTGTTCGAGACGTGAGCCTGGTCTCCCCGCCCGTTAGGCGAATCGGAACCCGGGTAGTGGCTCGGGCGTAGCGAGAAAAACACAACGGAGGTGCGAGATGTCGGATCTGAGCAAGGAGACCGAAGCCCAGCTCAAGGAGATCGCCGACCAGCGCATGGAGGAGCTTCCGGGCGAGACCGCGCTCGGCCACCGCGACCCGACCGCCGGCGGCGAAGGCGAGCCGAAGGACTGGACGGGCAACGAGGACGTCAAGCTCCCCGAATAACGAACGGCGTGGGGGCCGCCCGGCGCGGCGGCCCCCACGTGCATTTCACTACCGGAAGGGGCCCGCGCGCCGCGGCCCGACCGCCGCCCGCCGCTCGCGGACGGTTAAAGTGAGCGCATAGCGGCGATCCGGCGCGTGCGGGCACGTTCGAGGCACTACCGTGTCTTCCGGGGCGGGAGGGCAGCGGATGAGTCTGGAAAAAGTGATCTTCGGCTTCTTCGTGCTGCTGGCCGCGACGCTCAACTTCGGGTTCTTCATCGGCGACCTCGCCAACCCGGTCCTGCACAACGAGTACGAGCTGTTCGCGGCCGTGGTGGTCAACCTGATCGCGACGGTGCTGAAATTCGGCGACCGTACGCAGATCGGCGCGGTCCACCTCGCCACCAGCCTCGTCGCCGACCTCCAGCTGATCGCGGCCACGCTGGCCTGGGTCTACGCCACACAGATCTCGTCGGCGGGCATGACCGCCGAGGCCACGGCGAGCGTGGTGTCGCTCTCGGGCGGGGCGCTGCTGGCGAACCTCGTCTCGGTCGCACTCCTGGTGATCGAGACGACGACGTTCCAACGCCGATGACCGGCGGCCGCGGTGGACCCGGACCGCGACCCCTCCCCGGCGGTAACCGCGGCCGGCGGCACAATCCCGGCACTTGGCAGGGCCCGGGAGGGCGCACCAGGGTGGCCCGCCCCACCGAGGCCTCGCCGACCGTCTTCCTGGTGTTGCGCCGCATGCGCGCGCCCCTGATCGTGCTGATTCTGATCTTCGCGATCAGCGTCTTCGGCCTCACCCTGATCCCCGGCCGCGACGGTGCCGGCCAACCCGTGCGGATGGGCTTCTTCGACGCGTTCTACTTCATGAGCTATACGGCGACGACCATCGGGTACGGCGAGATCCCGCACCCCTTCACCGGCGCGCAGCGACTCTGGGTCACGGCGACCATCTACCTGACCGTGATCGGCTGGGCGTACGCGATCGGATCGTTACTCACGCTGATCCGCGACCGGGCCTTCCGCGACGCGCTGGCGCTGCGCCGCTTCACCGGCACCGTCAAGCGCCTGCGCGAGCCGTTCCTGCTGGTCGTCGGCTACGGCCAGACCGGGCAGCTACTCGGGCACGCGCTCGACGCCCTGGGCCGCCGCATGGTCGTCATCGACAACATCCCCGAGCACGTCGACACCCTCGACATCGACCCGTACGTGTCGGACGTCCCCGGACTGGTCGCCGACGCCGCCAACCCGCACACCCTGGGCGTCGCCGGGCTCGAGCACCCCGCCTGCGAGGCGGTCGTGGCGTTGACCGACAACGACGAGGTCAACCTGATCGTGGCGATGACCGCCGCGCTGATCCGGCCCGGGCTGCCGGTGATCGCCCGTACCGTCTCGCCCGCGATCGAGCACCGCATGCGCGCGTTCGGCTCCCCCACTGTGATCAACCCCTTCGACCGGTACGGCGACCACCTGCGGCTGGCGTTGCACGCGCCCGCGGCGTACCTGCTGATGTCCTGGTTGGTTCGCGAGGAGGGCGCCGAGATGCCCGAGCCGGGACGCCCGCCGGCCTCGGGGCGCTGGGTGGTGTGCGGCTACGGCCGGTTCGGGCACAAGGTGGCCGAGGACCTGCGCGCCGACGGGATCGACGTCACCGTCATCGACCCGAACCCCGACGTCGAGGCCGCGCCCGGGCTGACCCTGATCAGGGGCGACGCGTCCGAGCCGGCGATCCTGGCCCGGGCCGATCTGGCCGGTGCCGAGGGCTTCGTGGCCGGCACCGACAACGACGCCACGAACCTGTCCCTGGTTGCCACGGCCCGCAAGGAGGGCCCGTCGCTGTTCATCGGCGCGCGCCAGAACCGCCCGCAGAACGCCCCCCTCTTCGCGGCGATGGAGATCGACTGGCTGCTGGTGCCGGCCGAGCTGGCCGCCCGGGAGATCTACGCCCGATTGAGTACGCCGATGCTGTGGCGTTTCCTGCAGGAGATGCCGGAACTGGGCAACGACTGGGCCGAGGAGACGCTGGACCGCATGCGGGCGCACTGCGGGTCCCGGCTGGGCACACTGTGGAAGGCGACGCTGACCACCGCCGAGGCGCCGGCGCTCCAGCCCTGGCTGCGGGACGGCATCGCGCTCGGCGACCTGTTGCGCTACCCCCGCGACCGGGACCGGCGCCTGGACACCGTCGCACTGATGCTGCTGCGCGACGGCGAGACCACGCTGGGCCCGGCCGACGACGTGAAGCTGAGGGTGGGCGACCAGATCCTGCTCGTGGGACGCAAGGGGGCCCGACGCCTGCTGCTCGACACGATGACGAACCGCGTCGTCGCCGAGTACGTCCTCGCCGGCCGCGAGGTTCCGGCCGGCTGGGTGTGGCAACGAGCGACCGGGCGATTACTTACGGATACCGCCGAGGGCGATTCGCCGGTGCATTCGTCGGACGACACCTAAGACAATCGGCCATTAATCGCTCATGCAAGCGCACTTGCACGTGCAGACGGTCTTGTGCAGATGCACTACACCGCTCAGGATGGACACAAGCGTTCCACTTTCTCGATCTAGCACCAGCGCGGCCGAGGGCCGCCCGGCCCCGCGAGGTGAGATGACCATCGACGACAGACCCGCGGGCACCACGTGGACCTTCGCCGAGGAGGACTACCGCTACGGCACCGGCCCGCTACGCCTGCGCATAGACAGAGTTCTGGCCGGCGCCCCGACGAGCCACGACAACGACCTCTGGTACGACGTGGAGGGCCTGGAAGTGAGCGACCGGGGCCAGGTGATCGGCCACCGCCGAGCCACCGTCCGAGCCTCCCGACTTCCCACCATGCGCCGCGGAGCGTCCTCGCCCGGCTCCTGATCAGCCCCACCCGCACCTGGCTGCCGTTCCTTGCCGTGTTGCCCACCATTAGCGACCCGTGGACGCCTCTTCCAGCGGCTCGAAGCCCTCAGGCACAGCGATTCCGAACCGCCGGCACAGCAGGGTCACATCGTGGCGGTCGACCGCCCGCGCCGGGTAGCCCGTATGCCAGCGCACCGCCCACTCGGCCGATTCGCACCGCACCGCGACCCCGGCGACGAGCCGCTCCCAGAGCACGACCACATCCTGGGCTGACATCGAGTACTGGCTCACCGCACCAGGGTAGAGGGCGACCCGGCCCACTCAACCGATTCCGACCCGAAGCGCACCGTTCGGTCCCCGCGTCTGGCGCACGCCGGCCGTGGAGGCGGTTGATCACTGATGGAGATACCAGGATGGGCGGACTAGCAAGATGGACGAGCGTCGAATGGTCGCTGAGGGGCTCGGGGCCGTGGCAACCACGGCGTTCGAGATGAAGCAGGACGATGTCGAGGCGAGAGCGCAACTACTTGCGGCGATGGAGGCCGTCGGCGTCGCGGCGACGCCGACGTGCTCGATGAGGCAGCCGCGTCCGTCGCCGGCGGTCCCCAATATCCGGTGGGCCCTCCGATGGCAGCCGAGATCCTGAATACGCAGCTTGCCGGACGAGAACTGCTCCAACGTGTTGCGGCTGAACTCACGACACGCGATCGACGACGATGACATCAAGTGGCGTGTCGGCCCGATCGGCGGACGGAGTTGCCGCGTGGCCGGCGAGCAGGGTAAGCGCATCGGCGTCGCTCGTTCCCGGCGCCGCGTGGTAGATGGTCAGTGACTGTCCGGTCTGCCCACTGACCTGGAAGGTTTCGAAGTCGACGGTAAACGTGCCCACAACTGGATGCGCGAACCGTTTGAGCCCTCGGGACTTGACGCGTACGTCGTGTCGAGCCCAAAGCCGAGCGAAGGCCGGGCTTTTCAGACTCAGCTCGCCCACCAGCGCCGCGAGCCGAGAGCTGCCGGGGTCGGCATCGGCCCGCAACCATGCCACCGCCTGCCGGGCCTGGTCTGCCCAGTCGGGGAAGAGCGCCTGCTCCGCGGGATCAAGAAACAGCAGCCGTACGAGATTCCGGTCGTGGACCAGGCTCGGATGGATGGCCAGCGCCAGAGCGGTGCAAGCGAGCACGTCGCCGTACCGGTTCTGCACGATCGCCGGCGTGTCGTGCCACCGCTTCATCAGGGTGACCAGGCCCGGGCCGACGCGGTCGGATTCTATGGAGGAGTGCTGCGGTCGGGCGAGCCTGCGCAGGTGCGCCAGGGCATCGGCGTCCAGGCGGAAGACCCGCGCCAGGGTGTTGATCACTTCAGCCGACGGGTTCCGTTCACGGCCTTGTTCGAGGCGCACGTAGTAATCGGTGCTCACACCGGCGAGAACTGCCACCTCGTCGCGGCGCAGGCCCGGCACCCGCCGACGGCCAGTGGGCGGCAGGCCGACACTGTCCGGACCGGTGTGCTCACGACGGGCGCGGAGAAAGTTGCCGAGCGGATTACCCTCCTGCATCCTCCAAGGTTAGGTGCGCCGACCACGGGTCCGGGTAGGTGTGCGACTCCTATGGTCGCGACCTCCATGAACCGCTCGGCCTTCCAGCGTCCGGCGCCGTCACGGACAGTCGTTCGGATGACAGATACTCACATGACCGTCGCTGCGACAGCGGACCCGACCGAGCAGTTCATCGGCGGCTACGCCGCGGCCTTCGGCGCCACGCTGCGCTCCCCGGTATGGCACAGCCCGGCGGAGGCGGGACTCGACTTCCACGAGGTCACCTTCCCCTCCCGGGACGGTGTACCGCTGGAGGGCTGGTACATCCCCGCCCCGGGCTCCAACAAGCTGATCATCGCCAACCACCCGCTGTGGTTCAGCCGTTCGGGCCTGCCGGCGCACCTCGAGCCGTGGAAGTCGATATGGGCGTCGACCGGAAACGACAACGAAGTCGACTTCATCCCGGATTACCAGATCCTGCACGATGCCGGATATCATGTCCTTGCCTACGACCTGCGTAATCTCGGTGAGAGCGGCGCGGCCAACGGCGGCGTCATTTCCGCCGGTGTCTACGAGGCTCGCGACGTGCTGGGCTCCTTGACATACGTCCGCAGCCGGACCGATCTCAGCACCATGACCCTCGGCCTGTTCAGCCGATGCGTGGGCGCCAACGCCACCATGTTCGCCATGCGGGCAGAGCCGGCCGCGTTCGACAACGTCCGAGCCCTGGTCGCACCGCAGCCGCTGTCGCCACGGGTCACCATTGAACAGTCGCTGGCCGCGGCAGGCATCCCGGCACGGTACATCGACAAGCTGGAGCAGCAGGTCCGGCTCCACACCGGGTTCCGGCTCGACGACATGTCGCCGGTCGAGCCGGCCCGCAGCGTCAACGTCCCCACACTGCTCTACCAGGTACGCGATGATCTACTCACCCGGCCGGACGACGTCCAAGCGATCTACGACAACATCCCCGTGGAAAAGGATCTGTTCTGGATCGAGGGCAGCACCCGCCGTTGGGACGGCTACCGCCACTTCGCCCAGAACCCCGAGCGCATCCTCGACTGGTTCGACCGTCACATGAGCTGACCGAGCCGATCTTCGACCACACCGACGTCGACGGTACTCAAGGGCCACGAACGCCAGATCAGCGACCAGATCACCGACACCCTCACCCGAGGCCCCTACGTCCCTGCTGTCGTGGTGACATCACGACGACGGCCCGATTTCCGCCAGTGTCAGGAGGCGCAGGCGGGGGCGGGGCGGCGCAGGCGGCGGGCCAGGAAGGGAATGACGCCGAGGCAGGTGGCGCCGATCGGGACCACGGCGTGGACCACGGCGACGAAGCGGACTGCGACCAGGGCTGGGGCGCCGCGTTCGCGGAGGTAGGTTTCGGCGCGGTCGAAGCGTTCGGGGCCGATGCGGCGGCCCAGGCGCGTGCCGCGCAGGCGCGTGCCGAAAGCGCGGCCCACCCCGTAACCGAACATCTGGCCGGCCAGGGCGCCCGCGGTGCCCACGGCCAGGACGGCGGCGAAACCCGCGGGGTCCTCGGGGAGCGAACCGGCCAGCATGACCACGGACTCGCCGGGCACGAGCAGGCCGGCCAGGAAGGTCATCTCGACGGCGGCGGCGAGGAACGTGAAGACGAGGACCGTCCACCGGTCGAGAGTGGAC
>DASRYP010000841.1:0-3321 GCA_035687165.1 Actinoplanes sp.
CGACCTGCGCACCCACGGCCAGGGTCAGCTCGGCGAACAGGTCGAGCATCGCTCGACTGGCATGCTCTCCAGCACCCCGACCAGGTTCTTCGCGTACCACTCCGACAGCACGTCATGCGCGTCCCGTAACTCCTGAGTGCCGGCATCCATCTCCGCAAACCTCCCCGTCACCGACCGTCGCGGAAAACCTCCCCGTCACCGACCGTCGCGGCGGCGAATCTACCGCAGATCGCCGAGGTGAACCCAGAAGGAACGCCTGCGGGCCGTCCCGTCCTCGCCCCCGCTGCGGTGTCACTCAAGTGAGGGACTCCGTGAGTTACTTGCCGGTGCCACCCTGACGGGAGGAGCCTCAGGTGGCGGAAGATGATGGCGATGGTGAGCCGGCGGCGCGTGGCGACGAGTATCAAGGTTCTACCGCCTGAGGTTGTCCCGCTCACTTGCGAGGACCGCGAGCAGGCCGTCGCCGCATTGGCGCAGCTGATCGAGCAGTGGTGGCGCAACCGGCGTGACGTTGAGCTGTCCGTACAGCCGGGCGACGGGTAGGCGTAATCGAGAGGAAACCGCGGGCGGGAGTTGGATCGGGAGATCTGATCCCCGTCAACTCGCTGGCCTCCGCCGCCCCTCGGTTATATGCTTGCGTATATGGGGGAGCGGTTTGACGTCGAACTGGAACCCGAGGTTCAACGGTGGTTGGACACCCTACCGATTACTGCATATCGGACAGTCGAATATCACGCGGACAGGCTGGCGGCCTCACCGACCACGCTCGGCGAGCCGTACAGCAACATCTTCAGGGCGCGGTTCGCGAGTTGCGCTTCCATCTGGGTAGGGCTGCCTGGCGGGTCACCTATTGGCTTGCTCCGCGACGTCGGATCGTGCTGCTGACCGTGTTCCGCAAGACCCGGGACCGGGAGACGAGCGAGGTCGAGCGCGCCGTATCCGCCCAGAAGGTGTGCGAAGCCGAGCATCGGCCAGCGACTCATCTTTACGACCGTGAAGGGGGCCAGGCGATGAAGGGCTACCACACCAAATGGACTGTTCCGGACGAACATCGAGAAAGTCCCGAGTATGTCGAGGCCGGCATGCGCATTGCGCTTGGCCAGGCCGTTTATGACCGGCGGACAGCCCTGGGCATCAGCCAGGCCGAGTTGGCGGCAAGGGCGGGCACGACGCAGACCGTGATCTCGAGGCTGGAGGGTGGTGCGGTCACGCCGACGCTTCCACTGCTGCACCGCTTGGCGAGTGCTCTGGAAGGTGAGCTCGACCTCAAAATCACGGGTGCCGGCCTGCGAGCTGAGTTCCCGATAGCTTCGTAGGCACATGAGTGGGCGTCGGCCTATCGGGGCCATACCCCGGGGTCGGCTGCTACGGCGGGCTGCGCACTGTTCAGGAAACGCGTCGCCGGACGGCCGGCAGCGTCACGACTGGGCCCTGAGCTGCGGGTATGCGGTTCTTATTCTGCCAACTATGGTCCACCACATGCCCTGACCTGGGCAAACATGAATCGATTCTTGGCAGTTTAAGAACCGTCCCGTTCGAAGCACCTTTGAGCTGCGGATATGCGGTCAATCGCCCAAGGTGAGCGGCAGGCTCGCCATCCTTGACAAGGATGTGCAACCTCTTGCTACCGGCGGTAGCATGGTTGCATGAGCGCACAACCTCTGCCGCCGGTCCCTACGCCTGAGGGGCCCGCCGGCAACAAGCCTTCGCTGGCGGAATTGCAGGGTGTCGCACACGACCTCGGCACGGCTTCGCCCGACCTCCAAGCTGCAGCGATGCGGCTTCTAAGCGCCCATTCGCCGGAGTCTGGCCGGCTTCGGCTGGTGGGCCGGGCGCGCAAGGTCAGCGTCTCCATGCCCGAAGACCTCACGGCTGCTGTTCAGCAACGCGTAGGGCGGGGCGATTTCAGCCAGTATGTGACCGAAGCGGTTGCCAGGCAGTTTGAGCTCGATCTCCTCGGGGAACTCGCGGCCCTTCTGGAGTCGGAGCACGGACCGGTCTCTGACGAGGCTCTGGATGAAGCGAGGCGTTCGTGGCCCGACGCTCGGTGAGCAGTGGCGGAACGCTTGTCCTGGATAGTGAGGGTCTCGCCAAGCTTGCTTCTGGAGACGATCGCGTTCGCGCCTTCTTGATAACAGCACGCGAACGTGGCGCCCGAGTTGTGGTCAGCGCCATTACGCTGACCGAGGTGCTCCGGGGCGGCCCTCGTGATGCTTCGGTCCATCGCGTGCTGTCCCGGGTCGTCGTGCTCCCGGTGAGTCAGGAACTCGGCCGGCGAGCGGGAGAACTGCTCGGCACGGTCGGGCTGTCCGGGCACGGGTATGCCATCGATGCGGTGGTGGCGGCGACAGCGTTGGAGCTTCCTCGCCCGGTGCTTCTGCTGACCAGCGACCCCGATGGTCTGACCCGCCTCGTGGAGGAGCCGGAACGACCCAAAGATCAGCGGATCGCCGTAGTACACGTGTAATTTGACCAGGCATCCGAGCGATGAACCGGGTCAGGGTGTGCGTCGACGCTGACGACGGATCGGATCGGCGTGGTGGCGAGACGGCGGGCGGCGACCGGTGATGAATCGATCAGATCGTGCGTCGACGCACTGCCGCTAGCGTCACGATTGGGCTCTGAGCTGCGGGTATGCGGTTCTTATTCGGCCAGCTATGGTCCACCAAAACCCCTGACCAGCGCAAACGTGAATCGATTGTTGGCAGTGCGCGAACCGTGCCGCTCAGCCGTGCGATGAGCTGGGCAAATGTGGTTGAGTAGCCAGCTTGCTCGGCTTCGAAGTCGATCTTTCCGCTGGTGAGGTCTCGTTAGCCGAGTTGCACGGCGCCCTCTTGTGCTGCCGAGGAAGCTCGCCATATGACATTCCGAAGCGAGCGCTTCGGGGGCAGATGCGCATGCCCGGGGCGGTAACATGCGCGACAAACACCGTAGGGTGCCACCTGTGACTGACTCCCGCGCGGTCAGGTTGGTGGCAGTCTCCCTAGATTGTCCTGACCCTCAGCGGCTTGCCGACTTCTACCGGGGTCTGCTCGGAGGCCGCCAGCTCTGGGCGAAGGAGTCCAGCGTCGGCATCGAGGTGAGCGGGATGGTGCTGGTAGCGCAACGGGTCGCCGGTTATGTCCCTCCGGTTTGGCCGGGAACGGCGATCGTGCACCTCGACTTCACCGCCGACGATCTCGGGATGGCTGAGGAGCGGGCGGTGGCACTCGGAGCCACGCTGCCCGAGCAGCCCGACCCGCGCTGGCGGGTACTGCTCGATCCGGCCGGCCATCCGTTCTGCCTGACACCTTTCACGCCGAACTCGGTAGCCTGACCGAC
>DASRYP010000842.1:0-13050 GCA_035687165.1 Actinoplanes sp.
GGCGCCGCTCGCCCGCCGCAACCCGGTGGCCAAGCTGGCCGCCGCGCTGCTGTTCTCGCTGCCGCTGGTCGCCACGCTCGACCCGCTGACTCCCGCGATCGCGCTCGCCATCGAGCTGGCAGTGGTTCCGTTGTTCGGCGTGCGCTATTCGACGCTGGCCCGCCGGGCCTGGCCGGTGCTGATCGCGTCCCTCGGCCTGCTGGTGACGATGGTGCTCTTCTCGGCCACCCGCACCGGCACGCCGTTGCTCGACCTGGGCCCGTTCGACGTGACCACGGGCGTTCTGATCTCGGCGCTGGGGCTGGTCCTGCGGTTGTTCGCGGTGGCCATTCCCGGCGTGCTGGTCTTCGCCACGACCGACCCGACCGACCTGGCCGACGCGCTGGTGCAGAACGCCAAGGCCTCCCCGCGCTTCGCGATCGGCGCGCTGGCCGCGTTCCGCCTGCTCCCCCTGCTCGGCCAGGAGTGGCAGATGCTCACCCTGGCCCGGCGGGCGCGCGGCATCGACGCCGGCCGCAACCCGCTGGCGGCCGCGCGGCTCTTCGTCTCGACCGCGTTCGCCATGCTGGTGGGTGCACTGCGCCGCGGCGGCCGGCTGGCGGTCGCGATGGACGCGCGCGGCTTCGACTCGGGCCTTCCCCGCTCGTACGCCCGCCGGCAGATCTTCCGCCCGGCCGACACCGCTCTCGTCGTCGGTGCCCTCGCGCTGTCCTCCCTCACGCTGGGCATCACGATCACCCTGGGCCTGTTCCGTTCGATCATCTGATCCGCCTTGAGCGGTGTGAGTCGACGTGGTCGGCCGGATCGGTCTGCAGCAACCAGGCCGGCGGCGTCTTCGCAACGCTTTCGCCCGACGGCGGGTCCGCCGGTCCGGCAACGGCTCGCACCGGAGAAGACAGAGCCCGGTCGGGTCCGGCACTGAGGAGCCGGACCCGACCGGGTCGCCGTCACGAGGTCAGGCGTAGAGGCCGATCTCGGTCAGGGTCGGCGTGTACTGCTCGCCGGCGATCTGGCCGGTGAGCGCGACCCGCACCTTGCTGGTGGTCACCGAGCCGAAGCCGGTCACCGAGCGGTCGTGGCCGAGCCCGTCGGCGCCGGTGGCGAAGGTCACCCACGCCCCGGTCGCCGCGTCCCAGCGCTGCAGCTGGAACGACCGCACGCGCGGGTTGGTCCCCGAGTCGGTGTACTCGTCGAGGTAGACCTCGCGGAACGTCGTGTCCGCGCCGAGGTCGATGTCGAGCGTGATCGGGTACGTGGCGTCGTCCGCCGCCGCCCAGCGGGTGGAAAGATTGCCGTCGGTCAGGTTGGCGGCGACCAGCGTGCCGTTCGCGCCGGGGTGGGTGGAACTCGCCGTTACCGGCTTGCCCTGCGCGAGGCTGACGCGGGCGGCGGTCTCGTCCTCGATCGGGTCGGTGTCGACCGGGTGCGCCACCTTGCGGCCGGCCGCAAGCTCGACCGCGCCCACGTCCGGCGCCTTGCCGTAGTAGATGTGCGTACCGCGAAGATCCTCAGTTCCCAGGTGCGGGTTGTACCGGCCGGCGTCGATCAGTGGCGAGTTCTTGCGGAGCGAGAAGTTCGCCGCCGCCTTGCGGATGCCCTGGATCTCCGCGGACGACGGGTTGCCGGCGAAGCGCGGGTCGACGCGCTTCCCGGCCAGGTCGGCCGGTTCCTGTGCGGAGTGTGTGCCGCCGGCCTCGTAGTAGTCGTTGTTGGCGAAGACGGCCTGCCGCAGCGCGCCGGTCTTGCGGTACCACGGGGTCGGCGTCGCGGACTTGTTGTAGAAAATGTTGTTCAGGAAGTAGACGCGGCTCAGGAACGTCTCGTCGTGCACGTAATCCAGTCCGTCGTAGACGAACGTGTTGTTCGTGAAGTACGTCGGCGAGTAGTTCGTGGAGAGCATGTTCTTTACGAGCACGCCGTTGTCGTCGACGCTGAGGTTGTAGCGTGCCACCGAGTTCGAGCTGTTGCCCATGTACGCCATCCAACCCGCCGCGTTGTCGTGCGAGTAGTTGAACTGGTACGTGACGTTGAAGTTCGTGTACTCGAGATCCCAGGGTGTGCCGTCGAACTCGTTGGCCGGGCCGCCGTAGACCTCGTTGTACTGCATGACCGAGTCGGCCCCGGCCCACAGGTAGAGCCCGCAGGAGACCGCGTTGTAACGTTCGAGGAAGCCGTTGACCTCGTTGTACTCGACGGTCAGGTTCTTCGTGTTGGCGAGTTGGAACGCGCCCTGCCCCACACTTTCGGCGTAGTTGTGCCCGATGTAGACGTCCCGGCTGTAGAGATCGCGGGTGCGCACCCAGAGCTGCTCCCAGCCCTCGTGGAACTTGCCCGCCTCGTCGACCTGCCCGGCGTCGGCGCCGTCGGCGTTGAACCAGTTGAAGGCGAACTGGACGGCGTGCAGCTCCACGTTCTCGAACGTGTTGTCCTCGATCCGCACGTCCTTGAAGTAGTAACCCCCGGTCCCGTACGCCTTGTAGCTCTTACTGCCGAAGACCTGGAAGTTCACCGCGCCGTAGTGGATCTTCTGCCAGCTGCTCGGGCCGTCCAGGTTGTGGACGTAGACGTCCGAGATGCGGAAGTGGTCCATGATGCTGTCCGCGCCGGCCGGGAGCAGGTCGGCGTTGATCGACACCATGATGCCGTCCCGGACGTACGTGCCGGTGGTGATGTCGGTGGCAAAGTCGTCGTCGTTCGAGAGCGCCACGTTGTTGATCTCGAAGTACTGCTGGTTGCGCAGCACGATCGCGCCGGTCAGGCCGACGGTCTGCGGGTTCTTGGTGCCGTCCGCGGTGAACGGACTGGGCACGTTACCGTTTGTCGCGATATAGGGGCGTGGCGCCTTGTCATTCCCGTACGCCGAGATCGTGATCGGCTTCCCGGACGCGCCCGAGCCCTTCGGCCAGAGCTGCTGACCCTGCCACTGCGAGCCGGCCTTGAGCAGGACCCGGTCGCCCGGCTCGAAGGTGGTGACGTTCGCTTTCCCGAGCGTCCGCCAGGCCCGCCGGGGAGACGTGCCCGCGGCCTTGTCGCTGCCGCCGATCGCGTCGATGTAGTAGTCCTTTCCGCCCGTCCGGTTGGGGCTGTTGCCTGGCCAGGAGGACTTCGCGGCGGCGTGCGCAGGTGTCGCGGCGATCAGGGGCGCCACGAGGAGCCCGGCGAGCAAAGCGACCAGCGTTTTTCTCATTCCACTTTCTCCGCTTCCACTTTCTCCGCTTCCACGTCCGCCACGGCATCGGCATCGACCTCGATGTCGCTGTCGGCCAGGCGGCTCTGGACATACCGATCGAACTTCTGCCCCAGGAGGGACTGCCGGATCCGCGGCGCGTACTCGGCGAACGCCGCCTTCTCGTCGACGGTCCGGCGGTCGAGCTGGTAGTAGGTGATCTCGTCGCCGCCGGGGATCGGGGTCGAGATCTGGCCCGGGCGCAGCGGGGTGAGCACGGCCAGCAACTCCTGGTCGTGCGGGTTCACGCCGCCCCGCCCGGGAGTCCAGGTGGCCTTGGTCAGACGACCGCCGGGCACCGCGGCCAGCTTTCCCCCGGCGACGGCGACCGGCGAGGGGACGACCAATTTCGTGTACGAGTACGTCGTGGCATTCGCGCTCCAGGAGCCCGGATCCTGGTCGAACGCGGCCCGCACCTCGACGTCCGAGACCTGTTGGCGCCTGCGCAGCTCGGTCGTGAGGTCGGTGATCCGTTTGCGGTAGAACTCGTCCGGCGAGAACTCGGTCAACCCGTAGACGACCTCACCGTCGCGCTTCGCGTCGGCCCGGTGCTTGTTCTCCCGGTCGACCGAGGCCAGGAAGTCGGCGTGATCGACCGAGTCGACCAGGCCCTGCTCCTTCGCGATCAGCAGCAGGACCTTGTCCTTCTCGGCTTCCGCGAGAGCCTGGGCGCGCAGGTCGCCGCCGGTGTTGCCGACCGTCGGCGCAAGCCGTCTCAGGTGGAACGCCAGCTCGTCGCGGGTGATCGGATGCCCGTCGACCGTGGCGACCTGGTCGGCCGGGCGCAGGAGCAGAACTCCGGCGACGGCCGCGGCGGCCAGCACCGCGCACACCGCGATGAGCCGCCTCATGTCGATGCTCCGATCACCGCTACGCGGTCCACGACCGGCGTGTCGCGGGTCGCGGTCACTTCGATCCGTACGGCGTCGGCCGCCACCGGCTCGAAGGTGAGGATCCGCTGGTGGCCGACCGCGTTCGCCTCGGCCACTGTCGTCCACTCGCCCCGGGCCTCGACCTGGACCCGCAGGTGCTCGATGCGCTGCCCCTGGGTGATGTCCTCGCCGAGCACGACGGCCTCGATCCGGCGGCGGGCCTCGAGATCGACCGTCGCGGTCCACGGCGTACCGAAGGAGATCTTGACCTTGCGCGGCACCGCCCGGGAGCGGAAGTCGTCAATCCGCGCGCCGAGAGCGGCCAGGGTCGAGACATCGACGGCATGCACCCGGCCGTCGCGCGCCGGCGGTACGTTGAGCAGGAAGCAGGCGTTGCCACCGACCGACTTGAGGTAGATGTCGAAGAGCTCGTCGACCGGGCGCACCTGGTCGTCCTCGGCCGGATGATGGAACCAGCCCGGCCGGATCGAGGTGTTGACCTCAGCGGGATACCAGACCAGGTCGGTGTGGCCGGCCAGTGCGGCGCGGCTGCCCAGATCGCGTTCGTCGCTGCGCACGGCCTGCCGGGCGAACGCGGCGTCGTCGGCCTGCTGCGACTTCTCGGCCGTGCGCTCGGCGTCCTGCAGTTCACGCGGGACGACGCTCCACTCGTCGGGGCGGGTGTCGCCGGCCTCGTTGCCGCACCAGCGCACGTCCGGCCCGCACACGTTGATCACCGCGTCCGGCTGGAGCTCGCGGACCACCGCGTAATACCGCTCCCAGTCGTAGTACTGCGTCTTGCCGTTCGGGCCCTCCCCGTTCGCACCGTCCAGCCAGACCGAGAAGATCGGGCCGTACCGGGTGAGCAGTTCGGTGAGCTGTGCGACGTAGAAATCGTCGTACGCCTTGCCCTGGCCGTAAGTGGCCTCGGTGCGGTCCCAGGGCGAGAGGTAGACGCCGAACTCCAACCCGTGCCGGCGAGCCGCCTCCGCGACCTCGGCCACGACGTCGCCGTCGTAAGGAGAGGACGCCACGGAGTGCTTCGTGACATCGCTGGGCCACAGGCAGAAGCCGTCGTGGTGCTTGCAGGTGAGGATGACGGCGGTCATCCCCGCGCTCTTCAACGCGCGTACCCACTGATCGGCGTCCAGAGTCGCGGGGTCGAAGAGCGCCGGGTCCTCGTGGCCCTCGCCCCACTCCCGGTTCGTCATCGTGTTCATGCCGAAGTGGAGGAAGCCGTAGAACTCGAGGCGCTGCCAGGCGACCTGGCGAGCGCTGGGCCGGATGGCGGCGAGGTCGGTCATCGATACTTCCTGTTGTAGTCGGCGAGCAGGGCCAGCAGGACCAGGAGCGCGACCAACTGCACCGCGAGATGACCCCAGCCGACGGTGGGCCGGGCGACGATGACGGCGGCCACGCAGGCGAGCGCGACCAGCGCGCGCAGAACGATTCTCATGAGAGCTCCCCTCAGCCCTTCACGCCGCCGGCGGCCATGCCCTCGATGAGGCGGCGCTGGATGAGCGCGTACACGAGCAGGACCGGGACGATGACGATGACCATGCCGGCGTAGAGCCGTCCGTAGTCGGCCGCGGCCTTCTGCGCGGTCATCAGGTTGAGCAGCCCGACCTGCAGCGTCTTGCCCTCGCCGGGCAGCAGGGTGAGCGCGATGATGAAGTCGTTCCAGTAGGCGAGGAAGTTGAAGAGGATCACCGTGGTCACGGCGGGCCGGGCCATCGGCACCATCACCCGCGTCATGACCGTCCAGCGGGAGGCGCCGTCGAGCGCGGCGGCCTCCTCGTAGTCGGCCGGGATCGACCGGAAGTACGCGGTGAGCAGGTAGATCGTGAACGGGATCGAGGTGGCCGCGTAGACCAGCGAGAGCATCGCCGGGTTGTCGATGAAGAAGCCGCCCGGGAACACACCGGCGAGCGAGCGGTCCCAGCCGACCAGCATCAGGAAGATCGGCACCACGATGTAGTTGACGTTCACGAACAGGCCGGCCAGCAGCGCGATCTCGACGAGACCCTGGCCCGGGAAGTCGTAGCGGGCGATGACGTACGCGGCCGGGATCGAGACGGCCAGCACCAGCGCCAGCCCGAGCAGCGTCACGAGGAGCGAGGTCGCGAAGTACCGGCCCATGTGCGCCGTGACGAACGCGTCGTAGTAGTTCCGGAAGTGCAGGCTGTCGGGCAGCGTCCACGGGCTGCCGAAGAACTCGCTTCTGGTCTTCAGCGACGCCAGCAGCACCCACGCGACCGGGATCGCGATGAGCAGGACGAGCACGATGACCAGGGCGTACTTGAGGGGCTTGAGCTTGGTCACGGGGGCCTCAGAACTGGAGTGGTTCGCGCTTGGTCGCACGGCTCACCAGCAGCGACACGAGGAACGAGAAGGCGAAGATGACAACGCCGATCGCCATGCCGTAGCCGTACGACGAGTTCGTGTAGGCCTGCTTGTACATGTAGCTGAGCAGCACCTCGGAGGAGCCGTCCGGGCCGCCGCCGGTCATCGCGCGCACCAGCACGAAGCTGAGGTTGACCGCGCTCATGATGAAGAAGGTCAGCGACGTACGGAGGTTCTGCCAGATCAGCGGGAGCGTGATGGTGAAGAACTGCCGACCGGCCGAGGCGCCGTCGAGCGCGGAGGCCTCGTACAGCTCCTCGGGAATGCTCGACATGCTCGACATGTAGAGCACCATGTAGTAGCCGAGCGACTGCCAGACCATCGCGGTCGCCACCGACCACAGCACGATCTTCTGGTCGCCCAGCCACACCCGCTGCAGCCCCTCGGCCGAGAACAGCCGCAGGGCGCCGTTGAGCAGGCCGTTCTGCTGGTCGTAGATGGCCGAGAAGATCGCCGCGATGACCACGACCGAGAGCACGTTGGGGATGTAGAGCACGAACCGGTAGAGGTTGCGTCCGCGCAGCTTCGCCCGCGTCATGATCGCCGCGAGGAGCAGACCCATCCCCATCGTCACCACGGTCACGACCACCAGCAGGGCGACCGTGTTCTGGAAGGCCCGGATGAACTGGTCGTCGTCGAGCAGCTTGGTGAAGTTGTCCAGGCCCACGAAACGCATGACCGGGGAGAAGCCGCTCCACTGGTAGAGCGACATCCGGAAAACGTTGATCGTCGGCCAGATCATGAAGAGGGCGAACAGGAAGAGCGCGGGCAGCAGACAGGCGGCGACAAAACCGCCGGCGGCGGCCCGTTTGGGGGCCGCCGCCGGCCGTGTCACTTGCCCGCCTGGCGCAGCTTCTCGCTGGCGTCGTTCAGAGCGGACTGCCATTGGTCCTCGGTCTTGTCCTTGCTGATGATGCTGTTCGCGGTGTCGAACAGCGTGGCCTTGATGTCCACGCCCTCGACCGGCGCGGTGCTGGCGAACCCGCCGACGAGCGCGGCGACGTCCGGGTCCTCGTAGAGCTTGTAGAACTTGGCGTTCTCGCCGGTGAGCGAGGCCGCGATGCCCTTGATCGGCTGGATCGCGCTCGACTTGGCGAAGATCTTGGCCGCCTCGTCGGAGTAGAGGAAGGCGACGAAGTCCTTCGCGGCATCCTTGTCGGCGGCGCCGCTCGGGATCCAGACCGACTCGACCGAGGTGGTCAGGTAGCGCTTGCCGCCGGCGGTGACGGCGGGCAGCGGGGTGAGCGCCCACTGGAAGCCCTTGGCCCGTGGGGCATCCTTCATCTCGCCCACGATCCAGGTGCCGTTCGGCATGAACAGCGCCTTGTCGTCCAGGATGGACTGCTGGTTCTTGGTGAAGTCCTGCTCGTTGGCGTACCCGACAGTGGTCGGTGCGGCGTAGCTGAGCAGCTTGGTGGTGAGGTCGAGGGCCTGACGCGCCTGCGGCGTCTGCCAGACCCCCTGCTTGTACGTCATCACGTCGTTGTAGAACTGCTCGCCGCCGATGTCGGCCAGGAGCGCGAAGAAGTACGAGTCGAGGTAGCCGGCGGTCGGGTAGGTGAAGAGCGGTATGCCCTTGGCCTTGGCCGTGTCGCCCAGCGCGAACATCTCGTCCCAGGTCGCCGGGGTCTTCCAGCCGTTCTTCGTGAACAGGCCCTGGTTGTAGAAGAGGCCGGTCGGCGCGTAGTACATCGGCATCAGGTAGGTCTTACCGTCGCCGTACGGGTCGGTGTTGAGGTTGCCGGTGATGCCGTCGGTGAGGTTGGCCTGCACCTGGTCCCGGACGCCGCTGAGGTCCTCGAGCGCCTTGTCCTTGATCAGCGTCTCGGTGAGCGCGGCCTTGCGTCCCTGGCCGAGCACGACGACGTCGGGGAACTTGCCCGCCTTCATGTTCGGGCTGATCTCGTCCTCGATGCTCTTCGAGATCTGCAGCTGCACGTCGAGGCCGGGGTGCTTCGCCTTGTAGGCGTCGATGACCTGGGTATACATGTCCCGGCCGTAGCCACCCTCGAGGGCCGCGACCTTGAGCGTGCTTTCGTTCTCGCCGGCGTCACTTCCGCCGCCGCAGCCGGCCAGCAGGCCAAGCGCGGTGACCGCGGCAGACGCCAGCACCAAGGTTCGTCTCAACATGAAAGGTCCTTCCACGGACGATGCCGCACACGGTCAGGGCCGCGCCTCGCTGACGCCGCCGAAAGACGTTGTTACAGTGGCGTCGATAACATGAACCCGCAAGAGGCGTTTACCGAAAGGCAACCTCAAGGTCAGCGCGTCCGCGGCGGAGCGGTCGAAGCACGCACCGACAGTGACGCCTCGACGATCTCACCGTGCTCGGCCGCGTCGCCGTCGAGCAGCAGCGCGACCGCGGCCGCGCCGGAGCGGTAGAAGTCCTGCCGGACGGTGGTCAGCGGCGGATGGCAGTAGGCGGCCAGCTCGATGTCGTCGACGCTCACGATCGACACGTCCTCGGGGACCGCGCGACCCCGCTCACGCAGCGCCCGGATCAGCCCGAAGGCCATCTCGTCGCTGGCCGCGAAGACCGCGGTGACCTCGGGGATCATCGCGATGATCTGGCCCTGCCGATAGCCCGAGCCGGGCGACCAGTCCCCCTCCAACGGCGGCGGCGCCTCGATCCCGGCCGCGGCCAGGCACTCCTGCCAGCCCTGCCGGCGTTGCCGCGCCTCGATCCACTCGTCCGGCCCGGCGACGTGCCAGACCTGCCGGTGCCCCAGGTCGAGCAGGTGCTGGGTGGCCACCCGGCCCGCCTCCCGCTGGTCTATTCCGAGGACCCGGGCGCCTTCCGTGCGGGAGCCGTCCACCGTGACCGTGGGGATGTCGCGGGTGATGTCTTCCATCTTCTGGGTCACCGAGATCAGCGGTACGGCGATGACGATGCCGTCGACACCCTGGTCGGCCAGCTTGGACAGGGACCGCTCCATCAGCGCGGTGTCCAGCGCCGCGATGGTCGCGATACTCACCGAGTAACCCGCCTGGCCGGCCGCCGCCTCGACACCGGCGGTGACCGCGGAGCGCGAGTAGTAGCCGCCGGACTGCAGCAGGATCAGGCCGATCGAGTGGCTGCGGCCGGAGGAGAGCATCTTGGCCGCGTTGTTGAACCGGTAGCCGAGCTGCTCGACCGCGGCGAGCACTCGGCGCCGGGTCTCCGGGTTGACGTTCGGCGAGCCGCGCATCGCCCGGGAGACCGTCTGCGCCGACACGCCCGCGGCCTGCGCCACATCAGCCATGCTCGGCTGTCTGTTACGCATGGTGGCTTCGGTCATCGACGGGTCCCTCCGGTGAAGACTACGAAGCTGGAGCATACCGCCGTTGTTAGTCATGGCATCGGTAACATATTCTCGCGTCGTGATCGACCTGCCCGCGCCGGACCGCACCGCGCCCGCCAGCACCATCTCGTGGAGCGACAGCCGGCTCTTCCGGCACGACGTCCCGCACCGCATCCTCTCCGGGGCGCTGCACTACTTCCGGGTGCACCCCGAACTGTGGCGCGACCGGCTGCGACGGCTCACCGACCTCGGGCTCAACACCGTGGACACGTACGTGCCGTGGAACTTCCACCAACCGCGCGAGGACCGGGCGCCCCGCTTCGACGGCTGGCACGACCTCGAGGCGTTCATCGGGCTGGCCGGCGAGGAAGGGCTGGACGTCATCGTGCGGCCCGGGCCGTACATCTGCGCGGAGTGGTCCAACGGCGGCCTGCCGAGCTGGCTCACCGGACGGGACCTGGCCCTCCGTACGTCGGATCCGGCGTTCCTGGGGCCGGTCGAGCGCTGGTTCGACGAGCTGATCCCGCGGTTGGCGCGGCTCCAGGCGCATGCCGGAGGGCCGATCGTGGGAGTGCAGGTCGAGAACGAGTACGGCAGCTACGGCGACGATCACGCGTACCTCCGGTGGAACCGGGCCGCGCTGACCACCCGCGGCATCACCGAGCTGCTCTTCACCGCGGACGGTCCGACCGAGCTCATGCAGGACGGTGGCACGCTGCCCGGCACGCTCGCCGCCGCCACCCTGGGCTCGAAGCCGGACGCCGCCCGCGAACTGCTCGCCCGGCGACGGGACGGCGAGCCGTTCCTGGTCGCCGAGTACTGGAGCGGCTGGTTCGACCACTGGGGGGAACGCCACCACGTGCGCGGGGTGCAAAGCGCGGTCCACACGCTCGACGGCATCCTGGCCGACGGCGGCAGCGTCAGCATCTACATGGCGCACGGCGGCACCAACTTCGGGCTGTGGGCGGGGGCCAACTCCGACAACGGGCGGGTGCAGCCGACCGTGACCAGTTACGACTCGGACGCGCCGATCGCCGAGGACGGGTCGTACACGGCCAAGTTCCACGCCATGCGGGCGGCGCTGGGGGCGACCGGGCCGCTGCGGGCCCCCGTACGGATGCCGGTCCTGCCCCCGCGAACGGTGACGCTGACGCATCGGGCGGGGCTGATCACCGGGTTGCGCGCGGTGCCGGCGGAGGAGTCGGCCGGGCCGCTGCCGGCGACGTTCGAACAGCTCGGGCTCGATGCCGGGATGGTGCTGCTCACGGCGTACCCCCGGGTCCCTCCGGGCGATCACACGCTGACCCTGACCGACGTGCGGGACCGCGCGGTGGTCTTCGTCGACGGCTCGCGCATCGGTGTCGCGACGGCGGAGCAGCCCGTGCTGGACATCCACGGCACGGGCGCGGTGGTGCGGCTGGAGATCGTCGTGGAGAGCCTCGGGCGGATCAACTACGGGCCGCTGGTCGGGCAGCACAAGGGTGTGCTCGGGCCGGTGCTGGTCGACCGCCGGATGGTGCACGGCTGGACCAGCCGGCCGATCCCGTTGCCGGAGTGGTCCTCCGCGGACCTGCGGCGCGCGTCGTCAGCCACCGACGGCTCCTCCACCTCCGGATTCGCCGAGGCGGCCTTCGAGGTCGAGGAGCCGGCCGACACGTTCCTGGCGCTGCCCGGATCGGCGCACGGGGCGGTCTGGGTGAACGGCTTCCTGCTCGGCCGTCACTGGGAGATCGGGCCGCAGGTCACGCTCTACTGCCCGGCTCCACTGCTGCACCCGGGCGCCAATGTCGTGACGGTGCTCGAGACCGACCGGCTCGGGTCCGTGCTGGAGCTTCGCGACTGCCCCGAGCTGGGACCGGCCGAGGAGTACATCGAGGAGTTCGACTGAGCTTCACCGTATCGACAAGGGCCGTTGGCTCAGCCCCGCGAGGGTGACGCCGAAACCTCTTGTCGACCATTACGGAGCGCACCGACATGGGTCACGGCCACGATCACGACCACTCTCCCTCCCCTGACCTGCCGAGCGGCGGGGACGTTCCGCCCGCCCTGGACCTCTCCGTCCCGGACAGCGAACTGTCCCCCTCCGACGTCTCGCGCCGAGGCTTCCTGCGCGGGGCCGGCCTGCTCGGTGCCGGGGCCGCCGCCTCCGTGCTGGCCACCCCGTCACCCGCCTCGGCTTCGGCGCCGGAGTCGCACAGCCACGCCGGGGGACTTCGCTGGCTCGCGGGTGACCACCACATCCACACCCAGTACAGCTCCGACGGGCAGTACCGGGTCATCGACCAGGCCCGCCACGGCCGGGCGTTCGGCCTCGACTGGGTCGTCATCACCGACCACGGCAGCGTGGCCCACGCCAAGATCGGCGTCGAGAAGGTCAACCCGGACATCCGCGCCACCCGCGAGGAACTGAAGGACCTCCTCACGTTCCAGGGTCTGGAGTGGAACATCCCGGCCGCCGAGCACGCGACCGTCTTCGTCGCCCCGAGCAAGCACGAGGTCGACGTCCTCAAGCAGTTCGAGCAGACGTACGAGGGTTCGCTGCTGCCCGCCACGAACACGCCCGAACAGAACGAGGCCGCCGCGATCGCCGGCATCAAGTTCCTCGCCTCGCAGGTCCAGGCGCGCAAGGTAGACGGCGCCCTGTTCCTGGCGAACCACCCGGCCCGGCGCGGCATCGACTCGCCGCACGAGATCCGCAACTGGCGCGACGCCGACCCGACCGTCGCCATCGGCTTCGAGGGTGCGCCCGGCCACCAGGCCGCCGGAATCCCCGCCCCGTACGGTCGTGGTGGGGCCCGCGGCTACTACGACAACAACCCGTCGGCTGCCTCGTTCGCCGGCTACCCGCTCGAGAGCTACCGCACCTGGGGCGGCTTCGACTGGATGACCGCGACCGTCGGCGGGCTCTGGGACAGCCTGCTCGCCGAGGGCAAGGCCTGGTGGATCACGGTAAACTCGGACTCGCACGTCAACTACCTGGACCAGTCGGACCGCGGCCCGGACAGCAACTTCGACGTCAACGGCAAGCACAACGACCCGGTCCACACCGGTAAGACGCTGACCACGGCGGGCGACTTCTGGCCCGGCTTCTACGGCCGCACTAACGTCGGCGCGTCGACCTTCGGCTACAAGGCGGTCATGGACGGGCTGCGCGCCGGCCGCGTCTGGGTCGACCACGGCCGCCTGATCAAGGGCCTGGACGCCCGGGTCCGCACGGCCGGCGACCGCCGCTGGTCGACCGGGACCCCGCTCGGCGGCGTGCTGCACA
>DASRYP010000843.1:0-11132 GCA_035687165.1 Actinoplanes sp.
TAAACTTTGTCACCATGACCACACCCCGGCCAGTGCTCGTAGTCGACTTCGGCGCCCAATACGCCCAGCTCATCGCCCGCCGGGTGCGGGAGGCGCGGGTCTACTCCGAGATCGTGCCGCACTCGATGCCGGTCGCCGAGATGCTCGCGAAGAACCCCGTCGCGATCGTTCTCTCCGGCGGCCCGTCCAGCGTCTACGAGCCCGGCGCCCCGGTGCTCGACCCGGCGCTCTTCGACAACGAGCTCCCGGTCTTCGGCATCTGTTACGGCTTCCAGGCGATGGCCCAGGCGCTCGGCGGCACGGTCGCGCACACCGGCTCCCGGGAATACGGCCGCACCCGGCTCAGCGCTCAGGGCGGCACGCTCCTGCGGGAGCTCCCCGACGATCTGCCGGTCTGGATGAGCCACGGCGACAGCGTCGCGGTCGCGCCCGCGGGCTTCGCGGTCACCGCGTCGACGCCGGGCGCCCCGGTCGCCGCTTTCGAGGATCTCACCGCCCGCCGGGCCGGTGTGCAGTTCCACCCCGAGGTGGCGCACACCGAGCAGGGCCAGGAAATGCTCAAGCGGTTCCTCTACGACATCGCCGGCCTCGAGCCCACCTGGACCCCGGGCAACATCATCGAGGACCAGGTCGCCGCGATCCGCGATCAGGTCGGTGACAAGCAGGTCATCTGCGGTCTCTCCGGCGGCGTCGACTCGGCGGTCGCCGCGGCGCTCGTGCACAAGGCGATCGGTGACCAGCTCACCTGCGTCTTTGTCGACCACGGCCTGCTGCGGGCCGGCGAGGCCGAGCAGGTCGAGAAGGACTACGTCGCCGCCACCGGCATCCGGCTCAAGGTGGTCGACGCGGCCGACGTGTTCCTCGGTCACCTGGCCGGGGTCGTCGACCCCGAGCAGAAGCGCAAGATCATCGGGCGTGAGTTCATCCGGACGTTCGAGGCCGCGGCGCGCGAGCTCGACGCCGAGCGGCACATCGAGTTCCTGGTGCAGGGCACGCTTTACCCCGACGTGGTCGAGTCGGGCGGCGGCACGGGCACGGCCAACATCAAGTCCCACCACAACGTGGGTGGCCTCCCCGACGACCTCCAGTTCGCGCTGATCGAGCCGCTGCGCACCCTGTTCAAGGACGAGGTCCGCGCGCTCGGCACCGAGCTGGGCCTGCCCGAGGAGATGGTGCAACGCCACCCGTTCCCCGGTCCCGGCCTGGCGATCCGGATCATCGGCGCGGTCGACCCCGATCGGCTCGACATCCTGCGGGCGGCCGACCTGATCGCCCGCGAGGAGCTGACGGCGGCCGGCCTCGACCGTGACGTCTGGCAGTTCCCGGTGGTGCTCCTGGCCGACGTGCGCAGCGTCGGAGTGCAGGGCGACGGGCGGACGTATGGTCATCCGGTTGTGCTGCGGCCCGTCTCGAGCGAGGACGCGATGACCGCCGACTGGTCACGCCTGCCCTACGAGACGATCGCCAAGATCTCGACGCGCATCACCAACGAGGTGCGCGAGGTCAACCGGGTCGTTCTCGACGTCACCAGCAAGCCCCCGGGCACGATCGAGTGGGAGTGAGCTGAGCCTGCCGGCTCCGCTTCGCGCCGCGGGTGATCGCCTGGTGGCCGGAGAATCGACTGTCGACTCACCGACGGCGATCGCCGGCGGGGCGACCCCAGGTGGGGTCGCTCGGGTCGCGCCAGATCGGCGCGGCCGGGGTGGGCTCCTCGGGCATCAGGAACCACAGGACGGGATAGGCCAGCAGCGCCGCGCCGAGCGTGACCACGGCGAGCAGCGCGAAGGCCACCCGCACGAGGACCGGGTCGATGGCGAAATAGCGGCCGACGCCGCTGCACACGCCCGCCGCGAGACGGTCGTCGAGGGGCCGGCGCAACTGCTTGTACGGCGCCTCGGTGCCGCCGTGGGGGAGCTGTGTCATCAGCCCATGTTGTCCGTGCGAGGGCCACCGCGACCTCGGTGAGCACCCGGATACCAACCCTGAGATCTTCGCTACCGAAGGTAGTCGATCAAGGGCGTGCTGTTCCTGGTGCGGCTCTGATCAGCGATTACGCAGCGCGAACCACCTGTCAGGAATCTGACAGACGTTTTCTGGAGTTCCCTTAACCCGGGCAGAATGCCGCCCTGTGACCCCCGCACTTGAACCGCTCCGCCGGATCGCCGCCTACGCCGTCGCCATCGATGACGACGGCCGCGTGCTGCTCGTCCGTGCCTCCAGCCGCTCCGGCACGCCGGGCGTCTGGTCGTTGCCCGGCGGCGCCGTGGACCACGGCGAAGACCCCAACCACACCGTTGTGCGTGAGACCGCCGCCGAGACCGGTCTGTCTGTCACCGTCACCGGGCTTCGGGACGTGCTGGCCGACATGCGCTCCATGCCGCACCGCGGCGTCACCATCCACACCGACCGCCTCATCTACTCGGTCGCCCTCCGCGGCGGCACGCTGCTGGACCGCGTCGGCCACCCGACCGACCTGGCCCGCTGGCACACCATTGAGGAGGCTGAGCGCCTCAAGCTGCGGCCGTTCACCGCGGCCGCGCTCGGGCTCAGCGCCGCCTCGGCCGACCTCCGGCCCGAAGAGGCCCCCGACTTCCCGTCCTTCTACGCCTACCCTGGGCCGGACGGGCTGCATCGGGCTCAGCGCTTCGCGGCGTACGCCATCGCCACCGACCCGCGGGACGCCACGCTGCTGCTCACCCGGATCGCCCCCGGCTATCCCGGCGAGGGCCGCTGGCACCTGCCCGGCGGCGGCACCGACTATGGCGAGCAGCCCGGCACCGCGCTGATCCGGGAACTCGTCGAGGAGACCGGTCAGGAGGGCCGGCTCCTCGATCTGCTCGGTGTGGCCAGCCATCGGGACGCGGCGTCGCTCGGGCCCGAGGGCTATCCGATCGACTGGCACGGTGTCCGCGCCTTCTACCGGGTGATCGTCGACCGGCCCACCGAGGTCGTCGTCAAGGACGTCGGCGGCTCCACCTCCGAGGCCCGCTGGGTGCCGGTCAAGGAGGTCGCCGACCTCCCCGAGGACGAGCTCACCGAGGTCACGGCCGAGGCGCTGCGCAAGGCGCGACTAATCTAGGCCGGGTGAAGAGCCGAAGGGTCGGGGCGTACGGGATCTGTCGCGACGACTCCGGGCGGGTGCTGCTCGCCCGGAACTCGCACCTCAGTTCGTTCCCCGGCCGCTGGACCTTGCCGGGCGGTGGCGTCGAGCAGGGCGAGCACCCCGACGACACGGTCGTCCGTGAATTCGGCGAGGAGACCGGTCTGTCCGTACGGGTCGACGCGCTGCACACCGTCACCGCCGACGTCTTCCGGCTGCCCGGCGGCGACTTCGAGCACACCGACCGCATCGTCTACGACGTGTCGGCGACCGGAGGGGTGCTGCGGGCGGAGGCGAGCGGGACCACCGAGTCGGCCGAATGGGTGAGCCCCGCCCGCGCGGCCGAACTGCCGCTCATGCCGTTCACCGCGGCCGTGCTGGGCCTCGCCGCTGCCGAATCAGACAAACCTGGCGCGGATGAGGGATTGGTCCGGCCCGATCGGGTGCAACGTTTCGGGGCGTACGCGGCGGCGACCGACCCCGCCGGCCGGATCCTGCTCGCCCGCATCGCCGCCGGCTATCCCGGCGCCGGTCGATGGCACCTGCCCGGCGGCGGCACCGACCACGGCGAAACGCCCGAGATCGCACTGGCCCGCGAGTTGACCGAGGAGACTTCGCAACACGGCCGGGTGACCGGCCTGCTGGGGGTTTCGCACCGCTACGACCCCGCGGCCCTGGGGCCGGAAGGGGTGCCGATCGACTGGCACGTCATCCGAGTCCTGTTCAGGGTTCAGGTGGATGCGCCGACGGAACCAGTGGTGACCGAGGAAGCCGGCGGATCCACCGCCGAGGCGCGCTGGTTCACGCCGGCCGAAGCCGGGCATCTCGCCCTTACCGAACCGGCGGCAACGGCGGTAGCAAGGATCGGAAAGGAAACGGCGAGGTAAAATCGAGCCGGGGAGAGGTGAACCGAAGGCGCCTGTCCCGTCCATCCGGCCGTGGAACTGAGTTGCTAGAACATGGCGTAACGCATCGACACGTCCGTCGATACGGCTTCTCGCCAAGGTCGATTTGCTGTGCGAAGGTGTAACCCGCACATTTCCCCGGTCCGCATGTGCGGCGGGCAACCGGGCTACACCCCACCGTGATGACGGTGGATCATCTACTCCCCATGGAGGAAGCACGTGCCGAGAACCCCGTGGCGCCGGCGTCGCTCGACGGATAGTCCCCGTCCCGCCGGTCGTCGTTGGGCAGGCCGGTTGCGCCGCAGTGGAAGTCTTGCGCGCCAGGCCCTGATGGTACGGGTGGGACGCAGCAACGCCGAGTCTGGCCGCGCCGCGACTGCCACCCGGGCCGAAGTCATCTACACCGGTGCCGAGCACACCCGGCCGCTGAGCCCCGTCATCACCCCGCACCTCGCGATCCCCGCAGTCGCCGAGCCGGCGGCCGAGATCTCGATGCTCCCCGGGGAACACACCACCGCCCGGCGCGTGCGCTTCGCGATCGTGCAGGGCTGCACCCTGGCCAGCCTGGCCCTGGGCCTCTTCGCGATCCTGCTCGCGATGCACGGCGAGGTCCGCGTCGCGGCCGCCTTCCTGGTCGCCTGCGTGGTTTTCGACGGCCTCGACGGTGCGCTGGCCCGCAAGTTCGGCGTGTCGAGCCCGTTCGGCGCCCAGATGGACTCGCTGGCCGACATGTGCTCGTTCGGCCTGGCCGCGCCCGTCGTGGTCTACGCCTCGCTCGCGCACTCCGTGCCCACCCCGGCCGCCGCGGTGGCCTGCATGCTGGTCGCCGCCTGCGCCGCGATCCGGCTGGCCCGCTTCAACGTCTCGCCCAAGGATGGCAAGTTCTTCAGCGGCGTCCCGACGACGATGGCGGCGGCCGTGCTCGCCCTCACTGTGCTGATCGACCTGCCGCTGCCCGGCCTGGTCCAGCTCGGCGGGGTGGCGCTGCTGGCGTTCGCGATGGTCTCGAGCTTCCCGTACGCGAAGCTCGCCCGCCTGTTCCGCCTGCCCGCCTGGATCTGGCTGGTGCCGGTGGTCGGCGCCCTGGTCGACGCCCGCCTGACCTTCGTCCTGGTCGTGGCCGCCTACCTGATCAGCGGCCCGATCATGTGGGCCCGAGCCAAGCGGGCCTGACCCACGTTCCTGAGCAAAGAGGCCATCCCCGACAAGGGACGGCCTCTTTGTAGTTCCCGTCGACCGCGACCGGCCTGGGGACGGGAGCGGCCCGCGGGCGTTCCAGCCCCGCGGGCGCGATCGCGTCGGGGTCAGGCTGTCCAGCGGGCGATGATCGAGGAGCCGCCGACCACCTTGTCGTTGACGCTGACCAGGGCTTCCGCCTTGTCGGCGGGGAGATAGACGTCGGTGCGCGAGCCGAAGCGGATCAGGCCCATGCGTTCGCCCCGGGCCACCAGCGTGCCGACCGGGGTGCGCTGCACGATTCGCCGGGCGATCAGGCCTGTCCGCTGGGCCACCACGACCGTGCCGTGCTCGGTGTCGAGCACCGTGTAGGCCGCCACGTTGTGCTCGGCGGCGGCGGTCATCGCGTTCGCGTAGCCGCCGTCCTCGACGAAGTAGTCGGCGACCCGCCCGGCCACCGGCACCCGGTTGACGTGCACGTCGAGCACCGACAGGAACACCGCGATGCGCAGGAACTCGCCCGGCCCGAAGCGCTCGTCGGTCATCCGTTCGATCGACAGCACCCGTCCGTCGGCCGCGGCCACGATCGCCGCCGGGTCGTCCGGCAGCTCGCGCTCGGGGTCGCGGAAGAACGCCGCGACCGGCGCCGCCGCGAGGGCCGGCAGCAGCCAGAGCTTCGATTTCGGCCGGGCGACGCGGGCCGCGACGGCCAGGCCGAGCGCGATGCCCGCGGCGACGACGCCGTTGGAGTCGATGTGCATGCCGCGGGTGAGCGGGACGCTCGACGGCCGCCAGGCCGGGGCGAGCGTGCCGGCCACCTGCGGGTCAGCCCGGGTGAAGCGCAGCTTGTGCACGCGCAGCGGTGGCTGGTTGCGGACCACCAGGTCGGAGCCGACGCCGAAGAGCGCGCTCTGCCGGAACAGCTCGGCCGCGGCGCCGCCCGTGCGGCCCGGTGTCGCTGGGACCGCGAGGATGACGACCGCGCCGTCGGTGAGGTGCTTGCCCAGCCGGTCGAGCAGGTCCCGCACGTCGGCGGCGGAACCGGTCACCGGCTCACCGATGATCACCACGTCGGCGGGCTCGATTCCGTCGAGCGACTCGGCCACCCGCACCCGGTCGGCGATCCAGCTGCCCAGCCCGTCGATGTGGTCGCGCAGCAGGTCGGCCGTGCTGCGTTCGCCGGCGACCAGGGTGAGGCGGTCGCCCGGGAGCAGGGCCTCGACCGCGCTGGCCACTACAGGTGAGGAATGGTCGGCGCCGATCACGATCGCGGAGGAGGCGGCGTTGTGGCGGGCGAACTCGGCGGTCAGAGCGCGAGCGGCCGTGGCGCCGACCCCCACGATCGGCGCGCGGGACACGGCTGGGAACGGAGGAGTCATGCCGTCGAGCATATGGTGCGCCTCACCTCAGCTCTTGCGGGGCTGCTCGGGTGACAGGCCGGGGTGGTCCTTGGCGATCCGCTCGACGGGTTCCTCCATCAGCTCGCGGACGATCGACGCGTGCACCTCGGGCGTGAGGTCACCAGGCAGTTCCGGTTCGGCCGGGGCGGCGGGGGCCGGGGCCGGCTCGGGCGTCGAACGGGCCGACCGGAGCGCGCCGAGCAGGCCGATCACGCCGAAGACGATCAGGCCGCCGGCGACCAGCCAGCCCACCGCGGGCAGGTGCACGGTCACCACCCGGGACACCGCCCACCAGGCCACGACCAGCAGGAACAGGACGCCGAAGCTGAGCGAGACGCCATCCGTACGATGCGGCCTCATCGGTGTACCTCCACGTTGCCGGTGTCCATCCGCAGGTCCAGTTTGAGTGTGCCGCCACCGGCGCCGTCCGGTCCGAGGTCAGTCAGGCTCTGCCCGTCCGCCTGGCGGTCGGTGAACTCCTTGTCGAAGACCACGGCCCGGCCGTTCGCGACCTGCAGCGAGGTGGTGGTGTCCACGTTCTCGGGAACCAGCACCCGCACCTGGCCGAACTTCATCGTCACGGTGATCGTCTGCTCCTTGTCGGCGAAGTCGATTCCGCGCAGGTCGAGGGTGGCGTTGCCGGCGGTGAAGTCGTACCGGTCGGCGACCCCGGCGAGGGTGGCGGGCCGGTAGACGCTGTTGCCCACCTCGCTGCCCCACCGCTCGGCGCCGGTCGAGACCAGCAGGCCGACCGAGGCCAGCAGGCCCAGCGCGATCAGCCCGCGGGCCCGGCCGAGCCAGCCGCCGACGACCAGGCCGAGGGCGATCGTGACCAGGGCGGCGGCGAAGTAGGCGGAGACCGCGATGCTCGCGCCCGCCGTGTCGATCGCGGCCAGCACGCCGATCACCATGATCAGCGCGAAGAACGTGAGGCGGCCCAGCTTGGAGCGCTCGCGCGGCCGCTTCGGCGGCTTGGTCGCCGCGGGCGGCGCCGGGGGGTAGGTGACCGGAGTGGGCCGGGCGTAGGGGCCGTGCGGCGCGAACGGCGGCCGGTAACCGCTGGTCGGCGGCGTGGAGGTCGGCGGTGTGTAAGGCGGCGGCATGGGCGGAGCCGTGGGCGCGGCTGTCGCCTGCGCGGTCATCGGTTCGGTGGCCGGTGCGGCGCGGGTCGGCGCCGGCTCGGTGGCCGGAAACGTGCCGAACGGACCGTTCTGTTCGAACGCGTTCGGCTCGAAGGAGCCGGGTGCGGACGCGTCGGCCGGCGGAAACGTCGCGGCCGGTTGCTGATGCTGATGCTGGTGGTGGTGGTGACTGCCGCTGCGCTTGATCAGCAGGATCGCGCCCACGATGACCGCGCAGGCCAGCAGGCTGGCACGCATGCCGTCCTGGACGATGAAGGCGAACGAGAGCACGGCGGCCCCGCCGAGCAGCACCACCGAGACCGGCGCCATGCCGGAGCGGCCCTTGCCGAGCAGCGACTCGATCGGCGAGGCGGTGTCGCCCTCGGCCGGAATGACCAGCCAGCCGATCAGGTAGAGCAGGACGCCGACGCCGCTGAGCACACCCAGCACCGCGAAGAGCACGCGCCACAGCACCGGGTCGGTATTCGTCGAGCGGGCCAGGGCGCCGCTGACACCGGCCAGGTAGCGACCCTGACGAGGACGTACCAGCTGGTCGCGGGAGAAGGTGGGCCGCGACCCGGCGGCAGCACCCCAGCCGGGCGGCGGGTCACCGTCGGAAGGCGGGAACCAGGGCGGCGGGTTATCCGCGCCGCCCCCGTGGTCGGCGGTCGGCTCCTCCCGGGCAGCAGGTCCCGGAGCAGGCGCGTCGGGGGCCGGCGGCGCGGAAGTCACCGGCGCGGTGGGTGCGTCGGCGGCGGACCCCGGTTCGTCCTGCGACGGACCGGACGGGCCCCGCGATGCGGCAGCTTCGTCGTTCATGGCAGCAATCCTCGCCTCGTGGACACCCGAGCCGCTTCCGGCGACGACCCTGAGGCCACCCTGAGATCCGGCGCCCCGATACCAAGGGAAGTTCCCCGTGGTCCGGACCGCCCGAACGTGTGACGATCGGAGGACACGAGTCGTCGAGGAGGAGCCATCACCGCCGCCACCCCGCCCACACGCCGTCTGTATCGGCCTCGCGACCACCGCATCGTCGCGGGTGTCGCGTCCGGGCTCGCGCAGCATCTCGGCGTCCCTGTGCTGGTCGTGCGCATCGCGCTGGTGGTGCTGCTCGGCTTCAACGGTCTCGGCCTTCTCCTCTACGCCGCGTTCTGGGCCGTCCTCCCGCAGCAGGTCGTGACGTCCGACCCGCCGCAGCGCCGCGACCTGGCCATGCTGCTCCCGTTCGGCGCGATCGGCCTGGGCGTCGTGCTGCTCCAGGCCCTGGTCTTCGACGACAGCGTGGCCGGCACGGCGGGCTGGCTCATCGCGGTCGTCGCGGTCGGCGCCGGCATCATCTGGCACCAGTCCGACCCGACCAAGCGCCGCCTGGGTGGCGCGCTGCCGCAGCAACCCTGGCTGGCCGCCGTGGTGGCCGAGAGCGACCGCCGCTTCTTCCTCTTCCGCTTCATCGGCGGCGGGGTGCTGGTCGCCACCGGCATCATCGGCGTGGTCGCCGTCTACGCCCCGGCCGGCAGCTTCACCGCCGTGGTCAACGGCGTCATCTTCGCCCTGGTCGGCCTGCTCGGCGTCGGTGTGGTTGCCGCGCCGCTGCTGTGGCGCATGTTCAACCAGTTGCGCACCGAGCGTGAGGGCCGCATCCGCGAGCAGGAACGCGCCGAGCTGGCCGCCATGATCCACGACCAGGTGCTGCACACGCTCGCCCTGATCCAGCGCAACTCGGCCGACATCAAAGAGGTGCAGCGGCTCGCCCGGGGCCAGGAGCGCAGCCTGCGTAACTGGCTCTACAAGCCGACCGCGTCACCGACCGAGCGGTTCGCTGCCGCGCTCGAGCAGGCGGCCGCCGAGGTCGAGGACACCTACGCGATCACCGTCGAGACCGTCGTGGTCGGCGACACCGAGTGCGACGAGCGGGTCGGCGCCCTGGTCGCGGCCGCCCGCGAGGCGCTGGTCAACGCGGCCCGCCACGCCGGAGTGCAGACCGTGTCGCTCTATGCCGAGGTCGAGGAGGATGAGCTCAGCGTCTTCGTGCGCGACCGGGGCGCGGGCTTCGAGCTGTCCGGAGTGGAGGACTCGCGGCACGGCGTGCGAGGCTCCATCGTCGGGCGCATGCGGCGCCACGGCGGCAAGGCGGAGATCCGCAGCGCTCCCGGCGACGGGACCGAGGTCCGGCTGATCATGTCCGTGGCGCGGGAGAGCGTGGCGGCCGCGAAGGAGGCAGCACGATGAGTGAGCCCGAGACCAACGAGACCGACCGTCGCCTGACGGTCTTCCTGGTGGACGATCACGCGATGTTCCGGGCCGGCGTCCGCGCCGAGCTGGGCGCGCACGTCGACGTGATCGGCGAGGCCAGCTCGGTCGCCGAGGCGGTCAGCAAGATCGCGGCGGCCGAGCCCGACGTGGTGCTGCTCGACGTGCACATGCCCGACGGCGGCGGCCGCGCGGTGCTCGACGCCATGCGTCGCAGTCACCCCCACGTCCGCTTCCTGGCGCTCTCCGTCTCCGACGCCGCGGAGGACGTGATCGGCCTGATCCGGGCCGGCGCGCGGGGCTACGTGACCAAGACCATTTCCCCCGAGGAACTGGCCGCGGCGATCCGCCGGGTGGCCGACGGCGACGCGGTCTTCAGCCCTCGGCTGGCCGGCTTCGTGCTCGACGCCTTCGCCTCCCGCCCCGACGTGCCGGTCGCCGACCCCGAGCTCGACCAGCTCACCAACCGCGAGCGCGAGGTCCTGCGCCTGCTCGCCCGGGGTTATGCGTACAAAGAGATCGCCAAGGAGCTTTTTATCTCGATCAAGACGGTCGAGACACATGTCTCGAACGTCCTGCGAAAGCTCCAGATGAGCAACCGTTACGAATTGTCACGATGGGCGGCCGACCGGCGGCTCGTCTGAACGGTTCGAACAGCGTCGCTGCGGTGGGTCGCCATCCGCGCACGCCTAGGCATCGTTGCAGGTCAGTGGCTTGCATTGAGCGGGGTTGGTGGTCCGTGCCAGGGGTCTGACTAATATCGGCTTGATAACGGGGTCTTGGCTCTCTTTGGCTCTGTGTCACAGTTGCTGCGTCTCACACGACCCCGTGAGCGCCCCTGAAGGAGGCACCCCCCATGCCTGGTAAAAGCCAGTGGAAGATGGCGGCCTCAGCGGCCGCCATCGCCTTGTTGGCGGCCGGCTGCAGCGGTAGTTCCTCGGACGACACCGAAGCTCTGCCGAACAGCATCAGCATCGGTATCCTTGAGCCATCGAGTTTGGTGCCGTCCAACTCGGTCGAGGTGAACGGATCTCAGGTGCTCGCGGCGCTCTTCTACCCGCTCGTGCGCTTTGACGCGAAGAACAGCCCTTACCCCGTGGCCGCGCAGTCGATCCAGCACGACAAGGCGAACCGGGTCTGGACCATCAAGCTGCGGCCGGGCTTCACCTTCAGCAACGGC
>DASRYP010000844.1:0-2235 GCA_035687165.1 Actinoplanes sp.
CGTGCAGCACCGTACCGAGCCCGCCGGAGCGGATGCGCTCGCGGAGCCGGGTCATTTCGGGATGAAAGCGCCGGTTGTAGCCGAGGCCGAGCGTCACCCGCGCCCGGTCCACGGCCTGAACCGCCGATTCCGCCTCGAGCCGCGTCAGGGCGAACGGCTTTTCGCAGAACACGTGCTTGCCGGCGCGCGCCGCCGCCATCACCTGCTGCGCGTGCATCGAGTGCGGCGTCGCGAGCACGATCGCCTTGACACACGGATCGGCCAGCACCGCCTGGTAGCTGTCGGCGAGCTTCATCTGATGCGTGTGGGCGAAGCTCGCCGTGTCGCTCGAGCGCGCGCGGACCGCTCCGGCGACGAAACGGATCTGGTCGCTCGAGCCCTGGACGGACTCGACGAGCGTCTTGCCCCACCAGCCGAGGCCGACGATGGCTGCGTCGATCATGTACAAGACTCCGGACAGGTAGGACTGGTGAGACAGGTAGGACCGGTAAGAGCTTTTCCCACCCGTCCCACCCGTCTTACCTGTCCCACCCGTCCCCGTTACGGATTGAGGCGGATCAGGGACATCTTCGGGTCGGCGCCGAGCGATTCGGTCTCCGGCAGCCCCAGTTCCTTCTTCACGATGTTCGTGCCCTGCACCAGCGCCACCATCTTGTAGAACGCGTGCCGCCGGCTCATCCCCTCGCGCCCCATCCCGCAGTCCGACGACAGCACCAGCCGCTCCGGCGGAATCACCTTCAGCGCCTTCCGCACCAGGTCCGCGATCTCCGCCGGCGACTCCACCTGCAGCGTGTGATGGTCGATCGCCCCGATCGCCACCTTCATGTCCGTGATTTCCCGTCCCACGTCCTCCAGGTCCTGCGCCCCCGAGCTGATCATCTCGAACGTGATCACGTCGGCGTCCACCTGGTTCAGCAGCTTCAGCGCCGGCTTGTAGGTCTGCACACTGCCGAACATCCGCTGCTGCGACGGGTTGCCCCAGCACGTGTGGCACCACACTTCCGTCTTCGCCCGCAGCCCCTTCACGGTGTTGTTGAACACCTTCAGCATGAACTCCGGGTTGATCACCTTGTCGACGAAGTTGCGCGCCGCCAGCAGGTGAATCTGCGGCTCTTCCATCTGGATCACCGGGCAGCCCGCGTCCGCCAGGTCGTGCAACTCCTCGTTGAACGCGTCCGACATCGCCCAGATGCGTTCCTGGATGTCCTTGTAGTGCCCGTCCTGCACCGCGAACGCCACCAGCTCCGGCGTCACCGTCCCGAACTTCACCGGCTTCGGCGTCATCCGCTGCGCCGCCTTCCAGATCTCCGCATACTGCATCTCGCCGCGGCCGATCGGCCCGGTGATCTTCGGCATCACCCGCGCTTCGAGGTAGTCGTGCAGGATGTGCCCGCGCGGGAAGCCGATGCCGCCCGCGTTCATCTTCGCCAGCTTCGGGTGCAGCGTGTCGAACCCGCTCATGTGATGCGGCGGATAGCTGGTCCAGCTCTGGCCGCCGATGTCGGCGTCGAACCGGCAGTCGCCGTCGGTCACGATGTCGAGCCCGGCCACCTCCTGCTCCTGCAGATACACCGACAGGGCATCGACATACTGCTCGCGGAACCGCGACAGCACCATCGCGTCCAGAAACGAGCGCGTGCCCAGGTTTTCCGTATACCAGCTCGGGCGCGGCAGCGAGCCCGTGATGGTCGTCGGCATGATCTTTCCTGCAGTGGCCTTCAGCATGAAGAGCGGTTCCTTTCTCTGACACGAAACGGCGGGGCTGAAGCCCCGCCCGACGAATGGCAGTACGTGGCTGCGGGTTTTCAGACCCGCACTACGGATGACAGTAAGTGGCAGCGGGTCTTCCGACCCGCCCCAGGGCCGCCGCAACTCGCGGGCCTGCTTCTCGACGCAAACTGTTGTGTGCTGGTTCGACTTCGCTATGCGAAGTCTAGTTCGAGGATCGATTGATTCTAGCCAAGCCGGACGGCATTGCACAACGCCCCGACATTGGGCGCTCCGCGCCCGATCAATAGGCGGCGGCGAGTACTGCGCGAATATCGGCGTGCGACACCGCAGCGCCGGCCCGGGGATGGTGGCTCATCACCTCGTGCACGACCGCGGCGACGTCGTCGAGACCCTCCTGCGGCACGCCAACCTCGCGGAGCCGCGCCGGCAGTTCGAGCTGCGCCACCAGTGCCGCCACCGCGCCGGCGCACGCGCGGGCGCCGGCGATCGGCTCGGCACGATCGA
>DASRYP010000845.1:0-6489 GCA_035687165.1 Actinoplanes sp.
GCGGGGTTGCGCTGCTCTCCCGCTACGACCTGTTCGTGTTCGGTGCGGTGGGCGCCGTGGTCGTCCTGCTCACGCTTCTCTTCACCCGTACGCCCACCGGCCTGCGCATGCGGGCGGCGGCCTTCGCACCCGACGTGTCCCGCCTGCTCGGCGTCTCGGTCGGCGGCATGCTGACGCTCGGCTGGGCGCTGGCCGCGGCGGTCGGCTCGCTCGCCGGCCTGCTCGTGCTCCCCACCGAACTGGGCCTACACCCGACCGCGATGGACATCGTCTTCATCTCGGCGTTTACGGCGGCGGTGGTCGGTGGACTCGACAGCCCGATCGGCGCGGTGCTCGGCGGCCTGATCGTCGGCCTGCTGCTCTCGTACATCAGCGGTTATCTCGGAGCCACGGTCGCCCCGATGGCCGTACTCGCCCTGCTCGTCCTCGTTCTTCTGGGCCGTCCTGACGGTCTGTTCTCGTCCCGATCGAAAGCGAGGACCGCATGACTGTCCTTCGGGATCGGGTGACCACGCGGATGGCGGCGCCGGTGCTGCGGGGCCGGTTCGATCCGTTGATCGTCGTGGTAGTCGGAGCGCTGATCGTCGTCGCCCTGACCTACACGCTGCCGCCGTTCCGCACGTATCAGCTCGCCACCGTCGGCGCCTACCTCTGCGTCACCGCCGGCCTGACCGTCCTCACCGGACTCAACGGCCAACTCTCGCTCGGTCACGGTGCCCTGATGGCTACCGGCGCCTACACGCTGGCGCTCTGGCAGAACAGGTTCAACCTGCTCGCCGTCGGCATCCTGATGGCGATCCTGGTGACTACGGCGGTCGGCGCCGTCATCGGCCTCGCCGCCGCCCGGCTCCGCGGCCCCTATCTTGCCGGCCTGACCCTGGCCGTCGCCGTCGTCGTCCCGTCGATCGCCAGTACCTTCGACGAGACGTTCAACAGCGACCAGGGCCTCTCCGTGGTGCTGAACCCGCCGCCCGAGTCGATGACGGTCGAGCAGTGGCAGGCCTGGCTCAGCTGGGGCGCCGCCCTGGTCACCCTCTTCGTGCTGGCCATGCTGGTGCGCGGCCGGTTCGGGCGGGACCTGCGGGCGGTCCGCGACGACGAGACCGCGGCCCGCCTGGCCGGTATCAGTGTCGCCCGTACGCAGGTCGCCGCTTTTGTCGTCTCGGCCGCCTGCGCCGGTCTCGCCGGTGCCCTCTTCGCCGTACTCGCGCAGAGCGTGTCCCCCGGCGCTTTTCCGCTCACCCTGTCGCTGTTCCTGCTGATGGCCATCGTCATCGGCGGTCTCGGCCGGCTCTCCGGCGCGCTGATCGGCGCGGTGCTGCTCGTGGGGCTGCCCGCGGTCGCGCACGAGATCGGCGAGGCGGCCGGTTCACAACGGCTGGAGGGCAACCTCGCGCTCACCTTCTTCGGCGTGGTCCTGGTCGTCGTGATGCTCGCCGCCCCTGGCGGTCTCGCCTCGGTGCGCGTCCCGGTCCGTCGGAAAACCCGCGCCAAGAAGCACTGAGAGGTACCGCCGAACACTCCTGAGAATCCCGCGAAGAAAGGCCGATGATGAACCGCACCGCGCTTGTCCTGGCCGCCGTACTGCTGGCCGCGGCCGGCTGCAGCAACTCCGACGACGGCAGCGGCAGCAGCAGCGCCAACACCCCGGGGGTGACCGATACCGAGATCGTGGTGGGCACGCACATGCCGCTCACCGGCCCGGCCGCTGCCGGTTACTCCAAGATCGCCCCAGCCACCAAGGCCTACTTCGACTACGTGAACGCGAACGGTGGCGTCCACGGCCGCAAGATCACATACAAGATCATGGACGACGGCTACAACCCGGCGAACACGCAGCAGGTTGTCCGTCAGCTCGTGCTGCAGGACAAGGTCTTCGCGATCCTCAATGGCCTGGGCACGCCGACCCACAGCGGTGTGCTCGACTTCCTCAAGACCAACCGGGTGCCCGACCTCTTCGTGGCCAGCGGCAGCCGCAGCTGGAACCAGCCCGACAAATATCCGGGCACGTTCGGCTTCAACCCCGACTACACAGTCGAGGGCAAGATCCTGGCGACGCACGTGCGGGAGAAGTTCACCGGCAAGAAGGTGTGCTTCCTCGGCCAGGACGACGACTTCGGGCGCGACAGCCTGGCCGGCATCGAGAAGGTCCTCGGCCCGGTGGCGGCCAAGCAGTCGTACGTGACCAGCAATCCCAACGTCGGGCCGCAGCTGGGCGCGCTCAAGGCGGCGAGCTGCGAGGTCGTCATGCTCGCGACCGTGCCCGGCTTCACCGCGCTCTCGATCGGCACCGGCGCCAAGATCGGCTTCAAGCCGCAGTACGTGGTCAGCAACGTCGGCTCCGACCCGACCACCCTGGCCAAGACGCTGGGCCCGGCCGCGGCGCTGCTTGAGGGTGTCGTCGCGGCGAACTACCTCCCGCTGGCGAACGACGCGGCCAATCCATGGATCCAGCTGTACACCAAGGTCAACAGCCAGTACAACAACAACGCGGAGATGGACAACAACATCGTGTACGGCATGTCCGTCGCGTACCTTTTCGTCCAGTCCTTGCAGTCCGCCGGCAAGGACCTGACCCGCGACGGCATCATCGCCGCGGTGCGAAAGGGCGGCTTCACCGGCCCGGGACTGGTCCCGGTTCGGTACTCGGCAACCGACCATTCCGGGTACGCCGGTGAGCAGCTCACGACGATCGAGGGCGGTCAGGCCAAGTACTTCGGCAAGGCCTTCCGCACCGACGACAAGGACGCTGGGGTCGAGGTCTACGAGGCCGCCGCGGTGGCCCCGCCAGCGAACGGCATTCCCGCTGCCTAAGGTGGGCTGCGGGACCAATTGAGCAAATGACGAGCGAGGGGGCAGACATGGCCGACCAAGTGGCGATCGTGACGGGAGCCAGTAGGGGGATCGGGTTCGCCATCGCGCAGCGCTTCGTGGCCGACGGGTACAAGGTCTGTATCACCGGCCGGGACGCGGCGGCTCTCGACTCGGCCGCGAAAGACCTGGGCGGCTCCGAGGTGGCGATCGCGGTGGCGGGCAAGGGTGACGACCCCGACCACCGGGCCGCCGTGGTCGACACCGTGCTCGGCCAGTTCGGCCCCGTCACCTCGCTCGTCAACAACATCGGCATCAACCCGGTCTACGGGCCGCTCGGCTCGCTCGACCTGGGCGCGGCCCGCAAGATCTTCGAGGTGAACGTCCTCGGCACGCTCGGCTGGGTGCAGGAAGCCCTGCGCGGCGGGCTGGCCGAGGGCGGCTCGATCGTCAACATCTCGTCGGTCTCGGGCGTACGCCCCGCGCCCGGCATCGGCTTCTACGGGGTCACCAAGGCCGCGTTGATCCACCTCACCGAGGAGCTGGCTCTCGAGCTGGCGCCCAAGGTGCGGGTCAACGCGGTCGCCCCGGCCGTGGTCAAGACCCGGTTCGCCAGCGCCCTCTTCGACGGCCGCGAGGAGCAGATCGCGGCCGGTTACCCGCTGGCCCGCCTCGGCGTCCCCGAGGACGTGGCCGGGGCGGTCGCTTTCCTCTCCTCCCTCGACGCGGGCTGGATCACCGGGCAGACCGTCGTCGTCGACGGTGGCGTCACCCTGACCGGGAAGATGCAGTGAAACGGGTCGTGGTGACCGGCGCCGGTGGCGGGATCGGCGCGGCCCTGGCCCGCCGGTTCGCGAGCGAGGGCGCCGAAGTCATCGTCAACGACATCAACGCGGACGCCGCCGAGGCGGTCGCCAGCGACATCGGCGGCCTGCCGGTGCCCGGCGACGCGGCGAACGAGGACGACACCCGCCGGCTGATCGACACGGCATGGAACGAGCTGGGCGGCATCGACCTGTTCTGCGCCAACGCCGGCGTGCTCAGCGCCGGCGACCAGGACACCGGCGACGACGTCTGGCTCCGCGACTGGAACGTCAACGTGATGTCCCACGTCTACGTCACCCGCGCGCTGCTGCCCCGCTGGCTGGAGCAGAAGGAACCGAAGCGGCTGATCATGACGGTCAGCGCGGCCGGGCTGCTCACTCTGCTGGGCAGCGCTCCTTATGCGGTCACCAAACACGCCGCCCTGGCCTACGCGGAATGGCTGCGTGCCACCTACGCCCACCGGGGCATCGTCGTGCAGGCGCTCTGCCCGCAGGGTGTGCGCACCGACATGCTGACCCGCGGCAGCACGCGAGGCAGTGCGAGTGCCGCGCTGCTGGCCGAGAACGCCCTCGAACCTGATGTGGTCGCGGCGAAGGTCGGTGAGGCGTTAGCCGGCGAGAGCTTCCTGATCCTGCCGCACCCGGAGGTGGCCGAGTTCTCCCGGATGCGCGCCACCGACCCCGACCGCTGGCTCGGCGGCATGAACAAGATGCAACGCGCGTTCGAGGACGGCGCCCGATGAGAGGGCTCGACCTCGAGCAACTCCGGGCCTATCTCGGCTCCTCGCGAGAGCTGACCGGCAGCATGTTCGCGGGCGGCCGCTCGAACCTGACGTACGCCGTGACCGACGGCGAGCAGCGCTGGGTGCTGCGCCGGCCGCCGCTCGGCCACGTGCTGCCCACCGCGCACGACATGACCCGCGAGCACCGCGTCCTCGAGGCGCTCGCGCAGGCCGGTTTCCCCGCGCCCCGCCCGGTGCTGCTCTGCACCGACCCCGAGGTGATCGGTGTGCCCTTCTACCTGATGGAGCACGTCGACGGGCGGATCTATCGAGAGGTCGGCGATCTCGAGGCGCTCGGCCCCGACGCGATGCGCACGCTGACCCTGTCCCTGGTGGACACTCTCGCCGACCTGCACGCGCTCGACCCGGCCACAGTCGGGCTGGCCGACTTCGGCCGCCCCGAGGGCTTCAACCAGCGCCAGGTCAGCCGCTGGAAGAAACAGCTCGACGCGTCCCGCAGCCGCGAGGTGGCGGGCATCGAGGAACTGCACGCGCGACTCGCGGTGCACATCCCGGTCGGCGGCCCGGGGACCGTGGTGCACGGCGATTTCCGCCTCGACAACGTGCTGATCGGCGAGCAGTTGCAGGTGAACGCCGTGCTCGACTGGGAGATGTCGACGCTCGGCGATCCGCTCAGCGACGTCGCCCTGATGTTCGTCTACGCCGATCTGCCGCTGAACGTCGGAGGTGACGGGCTGCCCACCGCGCCGCTGCGCCTGCCCGGCCACCCGACCCTCGCCCAACTCGGCGCGCGCTACGCCGAACGCAGCCGGCGCGACGTCAGCGACCTGCACTGGTACGTGGGGTTCGCCGCCTTCAAGCTCGCGGTGATTCTCGAGGGCGTGCATTACCGATACGTTCAGGGCCAAACCGTGGGCGAAGGCTTCGAGACGATCGGCAACCTGGTCGGCCCGTTGGTCATGCGTGGCCACGAAGCGCTGGAGGGACACTGATGGACTTCGGCTTCGACGCTGTGACCGAGGACTACCGCAAGCGGCTCCTTGCCTTCATGGACGACTACGTCTACCCGGCCGAGGCGGAGCTCGCGCACGAAGGCTGGGAGCCGCCGCCGATCGTCGCCCGGCTGCAGGCGCAGGCCCGGCTGGCGGGTCTGTGGAACCTCTTCCTGCCCGGCGAGCACGGCGCCGGCCTGACCAACCTGCAGTACGCGCCGCTCGCCGAGATCATGGGCCGCAGCCCGCACCTCGCACCGCCCGCGCTGAACTGCGCCGCCCCCGACACCGGGAACATGGAAGTTCTCGCCGAGTTCGGCAGCGCCGACCAGCGACGGCAGTGGTTGCAGCCGCTGCTCGACGGCGTGATCCGCTCGGCCTTCGCGATGACCGAGCCGGAGGTCGCCTCCTCGGACGCCACGAACATCGGCACCCGCATCGAGCGCGACGGCGACGACTATGTGATCACCGGCCGCAAGTTCTACATCACCGGCGCGATGAACCCGAACTGCCGCATCTTCATCGTGATGGGCAAGACCGACCCCGACGCGGCCCGGCATGTGCAGCAGAGCATGGTGCTGGTCCCGCGCGACACGCCGGGCTTGACCGTCAAACGGGGCATGACGGTCTTCGGCTACACCGACGGCGATCACGGCGGCCATGCCGAGGTCCTCTTCGAGGGCGCACGGGTGCCGGTCTCCAACCTGATCGGCGAGGAAGGCGGCGGCTTCGCGATCTCGCAGGCACGCCTCGGCCCGGGCCGCATCCACCACTGCATGCGCCTGATCGGGATGGCCGAACGCGCGCTCGAGCTGATGTGCACGCGAGCGCTGAGCCGCACCCCGTTCGGCAAGCCGCTGGCCGAGCAGGGCGTCGTGCAGGACTGGATCGCCGAGTCGCGGGTGCGCATCGAGCAGGCCCGCCTGCTGGTGCTCAAGGCCGCCTGGCTGATGGACACGGTCGGCAACAGGGGCGCGCACACCGAGATCCAGGCTATTAAGATCATCGTGCCGTCGACGGTCGAGTGGATCGTCGACAAGGCCATCCAGACCCACGGCGCCGCCGGGGTCGGTCAGGACACCCCGCTAGCGGCGTTGTGGGCGGCGGCGCGCACGTTGC
>DASRYP010000846.1:0-5670 GCA_035687165.1 Actinoplanes sp.
CGAGACCACGACACGCCCGGCCCGCTTCACGTCGCCGGTGAGGTCGGGGACCGACATGCAGCCTTCCCGACCGGCCTTCCAGCGGCTCGCCTCGATGATCTTCGCGTTGCAGAGGACGAGGACGCCGTGCGTGGCGGACGCCCTGGGGTGCCCGGTCACGTCGACAACGAAGAGCTGGACGCCGGCGCCGACCTGAGGCGCGGCCAGTCCGACACAGCCGGGCGAGACACGCATGGTGGCGACCAGGTCGGCCGCGAGCCGCACCACCGCCGGATCGGCCGGGTCGACCTCGTCGCCGACCGTGCTGAGCACCGTGTCCGGGGCGGTGACGACCGGCAGGACGTTGCCTTCGGGGCCGTCCCAGGTGATCGTCATTCGGGGCCGTCCCACGTGATCGTCACAGGATTTCCGATTCGGCGCGTCGCAGCGTCACCTCGACGCCCAGCTCGGCGGCGGCGACCGCGAGCCACTCGGCCAGTTCCTCGCCCGCGCCGGCGGGCAGGTCGACCTCGGCGATGATCACGTAGAGGGTGCCGGCCAGCCGGGTGCTCAGGTCCGTGATGTTGCCACCGGCGCCGGCGACCACCCGGGTCACGGCCGCGACGATGCCGAGCCGGTCGGCGCCGTGCACGCTCACCACGTACGGCTCGCCGTTGGAAAGCGCGTCCGACTCGGGCGCGACTTCGCGCACCTCGGTGACGACCCCGGTCAGCGGCTCCAGCGCGGCCGAGGCCTCCGCGGAAGTCGGGCCGGTGCAGATCAGGGTCATCGTGAAGTGGCCCCGCAGCCGGGTCATGGTGGAGTCGGTCAGGTTGGCGCCCACTCCGGCCAGCGCCTCGGCCACGTCGGCGACGATGCCGGTCCGGTCGGGACCGATGACAGTGATGGCGAGCTCATGCACCTGCCTACAATATTCCTGAGATGACTCTCGCCGATGACGCCATCACGTGGTTCGACCAGAATGCCCGCGATCTGCCTTGGCGGCAGCCCGAAACGAGCGCCTGGGGCGTTCTGGTGAGCGAGGTGATGCTCCAGCAGACCCCGGTCGTACGGGTGGAGCCCGCCTGGCGCTCCTGGATGCAGCGCTGGCCCACTCCCGCCGACCTCGCCGCCGACCCGCCCGCCGAGGCGATCCGCATGTGGGGCCGGCTCGGCTACCCGCGGCGGGCGATGCGGTTGCACGCCGCCGCGGGCGCGATGGTCGAGCGACACGACGGCCAGGTGCCCTCCGATCTCGATCAGCTGCTGGCCTTGCCGGGCGTGGGCACCTACACCGGGCGGGCGGTGGCGACCTTCGCGTACGGGCAACGCCACCCCGTGGTCGACACGAATGTGCGCCGTGTGGTGTCGCGGGCCGTCGAGGGCAAGCCCGACGCGGGTCCGAGCACGACCGCCGCCGATCTGGTCGCGATGGCCGACCTGCTGCCCGAGGACCCGGCCCGGGCGGCGCGGGCCAGCATCGCGTTCATGGAGCTGGGCGCTCTGGTCTGCGTCGCCCGCTCACCCCGCTGCCCCGAGTGCCCGTTCCAGGACGTCTGTGCCTGGCGGCGGGCCGGTTCACCCGCACTGGAAGGTCCGAGCCGTAAACCGCAGCGGTACGCGGGTACCGACCGCCAGGTTCGCGGCCTGCTGCTCGAGGTGCTGCGACACGCGACCGGCCCGGTGCCGCGTGAGCGCCTCGATCTGGTGTGGAACGACGACGTGCAGCGTGCCCGAGCACTGGCCGGCCTGGTCGAGGACGGGCTCGTCGAGCCGCTGAGCGTGGACAACTTCGTGCTCGCCGGTGACGCGCCGCGCGTGCCGCCGCAGTCTCTGTGATCGGCGAACCGTTGTTCGACCCCAATCGCCACACCCGAGTTCAACGCCGCTCTTGGCACCCCGACGGCACTCCCCTTTTCGGCGTCCCCATCGGCACCGGCGGCCCCATCGACCGCCACTCTCTCGCCGACCGCCCCCACGATTTCGTCGCAAGGTTTCGCAACCCACCGCCGAAAGCAAACGGCCCGGCTGCAAAGACACAGCCGGGCCGTCGCGGAAAAGCGGCTTACTCTTCGGTAGCAGTGACCTCAAGGTCGGCCGGAACAGCGTCCGGAACCGAAACCCCACGATCAGCCCCACGGAAGACCAACTTCGACTTCTCGATGTTCTCCGGGTCACCCTCGCAGTCGACGACGACGATCTGGCCGGGGCGCAGCTCGTTGAAGAGGATCTGCTCGGACAGGGTGTCCTCGAGATCACGCTGGATCGTGCGACGCAGCGGCCGCGCGCCCAGCACCGGGTCGAAGCCCTTCTTGGCCAGGTACTTCTTCGCGTTGTCGGTCAGCTCGAGGCCCATGTCCTTGTTCCGGAGCTGGCCCTCGATCCGCGCGGTGAAGATGTCGACGATCTGCAGGATCTCGTCCTGGCGGAGCTGGTGGAAGACGATCGTGTCGTCGATGCGGTTGAGGAACTCCGGGCGGAAGTGCTGCTTCAGCTCGTCGTTGACCTTGACCTTCATCCGGTCGTAGTTGCTCTCGACGTCCTCCGACGCCTGGAAGCCCAGCGACACCGCCTTGGCCACGTCCCGCGTGCCCAGGTTGGTGGTCAGGATGATGACCGTGTTCTTGAAGTCCACGATCCGGCCCTGACCGTCGGTCAGGCGGCCGTCCTCAAGGATCTGCAGGAGCGTGTTGAAGACGTCCGGGTGGGCCTTCTCGATCTCGTCGAACAGGACCACGGAGAACGGCTTGCGGCGCACCTTCTCGGTGAGCTGGCCACCCTCGTCGTAACCGACGTAACCGGGAGGGGCACCGACCAGGCGGGACACCGTGTAACGGTCGTGGAACTCGGACATGTCGAGCTGGATCAGCGCGTCCTCGGAGCCGAACAGGAACTCCGCCAGCGCCTTGGACAGCTCGGTCTTACCGACACCCGACGGGCCGGCGAAGATGAACGAACCGGACGGACGCTTCGGGTCCTTCAGACCGGCCCGGGTGCGCCGGATCGCCTTCGAGACCGCCTTGACCGCGTCTTCCTGGCCGATGACCCGCTTGTGCAGCTCATCCTCCATACGCAGCAGCCGGGAAGTCTCCTCCTCGGTCAGCTTGTAGACCGGGATGCCGGTCCAGTTGCCCAGGACCTCGGCGATCTGCTCGTCGTCGACCTCGGAGACGACGTCGAGGTCGCCCGCCTTCCACTCCTTCTCCCGCTGCGCCTTCTGGCCCAGCAACTGCTTCTCCTTGTCACGCAGCTGCGCGGCCCGCTCGAAGTCCTGCGCGTCGATCGCGGACTCCTTGTCACGACGCACCTGAGCGATGCGCTCGTCGAAGTCGCGCAGGTCCGGCGGCGCGGTCATCCGACGGATACGCATCCGGGCGCCGGCCTCGTCGATCAGGTCGATCGCCTTGTCCGGCAGGAACCGGTCGGAGATGTACCGGTCCGCCAGCGTCGCCGCGGCCACCAGGGCAGCGTCGGTGATGCTGATCCGGTGGTGAGCCTCGTAGCGGTCACGAAGACCCTTGAGGATCTCGATGGTGTGCGCCAGCGACGGCTCGCCGACCTGGATCGGCTGGAAGCGGCGCTCGAGAGCAGCGTCCTTCTCCAGGTGCTTGCGGTACTCGTCCAGCGTGGTCGCGCCGATGGTCTGCAGCTCACCACGGGCCAGCATCGGCTTGAGGATGCTCGCCGCGTCGATCGCGCCCTCGGCGGCACCCGCACCCACCAGGGTGTGGATCTCATCGATGAACAGGATGATGTCGCCCCGGGTGCGGATCTCCTTGAGCACCTTCTTCAGGCGCTCCTCGAAGTCACCGCGGTAACGGGAACCGGCCACCAGCGCACCGAGGTCGAGCGTGTAGAGCTGCTTGTCCTTGAGCGTCTCGGGCACCTCGCCCTTGATGATGGACTGCGCTAGCCCCTCGACGACGGCGGTCTTGCCCACGCCGGGCTCGCCGATCAGCACGGGGTTGTTCTTGGTGCGGCGGGACAGCACCTGCATGACCCGCTCGATTTCCTTCTCGCGCCCGATGACCGGGTCGAGCTTGCCCTCGCGGGCGGCCTGGGTCAGGTTGCGCCCGAACTGGTCGAGGACCAGCGAGGTCGACGGAGCGGCCTCACCCGCCGCCGCGCCGGCCGCGGCCGGCTCCTTGCCCTGGTAGCCCGAGAGCAGCTGAATGACCTGCTGGCGGACCCGGTTGAGGTCGGCGCCCAGCTTCACCAGCACCTGCGCGGCGACGCCCTCACCCTCACGGATCAGGCCGAGCAGAATGTGCTCGGTCCCGATGTAGTTGTGGCCGAGCTGCAACGCCTCACGCAGCGACAGCTCAAGAACTTTCTTGGCTCGGGGCGTGAACGGGATGTGCCCGCTCGGCGCCTGCTGACCCTGGCCGATGATCTCCTCGACCTGCTGCCGCACTCCCTCAAGGGAGATGCCCAGGCTCTCCAGAGCCTTGGCGGCGACGCCCTCACCCTCATGGATCAGGCCGAGCAGAATGTGCTCGGTCCCGATGTAGTTGTGGTTGAGCATCCGGGCCTCTTCTTGGGCCAGGACGACAACCCGTCGCGCTCGGTCGGTGAACCGCTCGAACATGCCCTCGTGCTCCTCACGTGCCGTGCGCCAATGAACTGGCGGGGCCAGCGCACGGGCATCGGTGATACCCGTACTGACAACTCTATCGCCGCCGGGTGGCCTTGCTGGGTCCTCGTGACCCCTCGAAACCGTCGGCAACGTTGATTTAGCCAACTTCGCACGCTCAGTGGCTGTTCCCCCACCCGAACGGCTACGCGCACAGCGAAATCCCGGGTCCAGATCTTGCAGCCGTACATCCACAGGCTGTGGACAACTTTGTCCCCACCTGTGGATAACTGTACGGCGGCCCACCGAAGAACCGCCGAAAAAGCTGCGGGTCCGCGGAACCGGCCTGGAAACCGATGCGGGGACGCACGGGTCGCAACGCCAGCGAACCTCGCTGTCATGGCGATCCGTGCGTCCCCGCACGATGCGACGGACCCGTCACGTCCGTCCGACCGGAAGTGGGCTCAGTTGCGGCCCGGACCCTTGGCGTGGAACTCGTCCACGATCTCCTGGGGGATGCGACCCCGGTCGGAGATGTCCTTGCCGGACTTCTTGGCCCACTCCCGGATGGCCCGGTTCTGCTCCCGGTCCGCGGTCGCGCCGCCCCGGCCGCGAGCGGCTCGGCCACCCACGACCACGCCGCCACGGGCGATCTTGGCACCGGCCACGACGTACGGGTCGAAGAGCTCCCGCAATTTGGTGGCGTTCTTCTCCGAGAGGTCGATCTCGTACTGAATGCCGTCGAGAGCGAACTTCACCGTCTCGTCAGCGTCGCCTCCGTCGATGTCATCGACCAGCTTGTGAATGATCTGCTTGGCCACGCGCCGTTATCCTCCCGAACACAGGTTCTCCCCAATGCAACGCACAGACAATAACGCCACGGCGGCGGCACGCGTCAATGGCGGCCGGAACATTTCCGGTGGGGGCTTGTCGCGTGCTTACTCCGGCCGTGCCAGCGGGAAGAGGATCGTTTCCCGAATTCCGAGGCCGGTGAGCGCCATCAAGAGCCGGTCGATTCCCATTCCCATGCCTCCGGTGGGCGGCATTCCGTACTCCATCGCGCGCAGGAAATCCTCGTCGAGCTGCATCGCCTCGGGATCGCCGCCGGCGGCGCGCAG
>DASRYP010000847.1:0-6635 GCA_035687165.1 Actinoplanes sp.
CAGCGTGCCGGGAGTGTTCGCGGCGGGCGACGTACGCCTGTCGTCGATGAAGCGGGTGGCGGCGGCGGTGGGTGAGGGGGCGAGCGCGGTGCGCTCCGTGCATCAGGCCATCGCCCTGTCCGCTGCCGGAGTCGCGAGCGCCGGGTAGCATCTGGCCAATGCCCCTGGATGCCACGATTGCGTACGAACCGGCCGACGCGGACGGTCTGATCGTCGCCGAGTTGCGCGGGGAGCTCGACCTCGACCGTGCCGACGCCGTGCGGGACCGGCTCGCCGCGATCTCCACCGACCCCGCCTGCCGTTACCTGCGCGTCGATGTCGCCGGTCTCGACTTCATCGACTCCTACGGACTCGGCGCGCTGGTCAGCGCCCGCAACAGCGCCGCGGCGCAGGGCGTGACGCTGACCCTGGCCCAGCCGTCACCCCCCGTGCGCAAGGCGATCGAGGTCACCGGGCTGGGCCACGTCTTCGGCCTCTAGGGCCTACTTGTCGGGAAACGGCCCGCAGCCAACTTGTCGGGGAACGGCCCGCAGCCGGAGGTAGCGAGGTGGCCGGTGGAGCTCGCCTTGACGGTGGCCGGGTGGGTTGCGTTCTGGTCTAGGCCGGCTTCGCGGGTGGCTGGATCTTGTAGGCCGCCATGATGCCGCTGATGAACAGCACCGGGACCGGGAGCCAGAGCAGGAACGAATTCTCACGGCCGTCCTTGGACAGGACCGTGGCCAGGGCGAACGCCGCCACGAGCTGGACGGCGGCCCAGATGCCGTAGAAGCGCGGCGTGTGCGCCCGCGGTGCGGGCTCGTCGGTGACGAAGACTCCGGGGTTCGCCGCCACCCACTCCTGGGCGACCTCTTCCGGGACCCGCGGGATGCGCAGGTCGCCGTTGTGGCCGCGGGACGGCGTCTGGTCCGGCAACCTGTGCGGCTGGGTGAAGCTCCACCCGATGCTGATGACCGACCCCAGGACGACCAGCACCATGTTCACCCGCGCGGAAAGCACCACCACCGTCAGGGACGCCAGCGGGATGATGCCGACCAGCGCCGACCAGGGCGCGAGCCGCAGGTAGCGGCGGACTCGCTTGGCGCTGGCCCGGTCCAGCGGAAGACGTTGCGAGGGCCGCCGCCGGAATCGCCAGATGCTCATCGGCACGTCGGCCCACTCCGGCTCGGCCGACCCGTCGGTGACGGCCAGCTCAGGAATGCGCAGGCCCGCGATCAGATTCGCGGGGACGACGAGATCGGTCCGCTTGATGGTGAGCTCACTCTCCGCCGGAACGATCTCCACGATATCCGCCCGGCACAACCGTTCGGTCGACGGACCGGGGCCGGCCCGGCTGATCGGGGATCGATCGGCCGGGCCGGCGGGGAGGGTGGATCAGACGGCGAAGCCGCGGTGGCGGCGGACCAGCTTGCGGAGCATGAAGACGGTCTGGGCGATGGTGGCGATGTAGAGGATCGGCCAGCCGAGCGAGAGGATCGCGGACTGGACGTTCACGCTCTGCTGGCTCCAGGCGTAGATGCCGCCGCCCAGGATGGCGATCAGCACGACCAGGGGCATGACGTACGCCGAGCCCTTGCCCTTTTCGGCGTTGGCCTGGGCGGCCCAGTTGTCCTTGTCGCTCTGGGCGAGGAACTGCGTCCAGGCCGAGACGAAGTGTCCCATCCGGACCCACATGTACATCTCCGCCGGTAGGGCCAGGCCCGCGTACAGGAGGTCGGAGGCGCTCTTGTCCTTCATCGCCAGGGCCAGGCGCAGGTTCAGGATCGCCGCGACGGCCGGCGGGATCAGCCAGATGGGATTGAAGACGAAGGCGTGGATGGAGAGGGCCGCGACCAGCAGCAGCAGGAAACCCAGCCGGGAACTGATGTTGAACAGCATCGAGAAGTTCTCGTACCAGCGCAGACGGAGGTTCGGGTGCAGCGGCTGGCCCTTGTTGTCGCCGCGCTGGCCGGGCCAGAACAGGTCGATGGCGCCGAAGTTCCACTTGACCTGCTGGCCGTGCAGGGAGCGCAGGTTCGTCATCGGGCCCACGAACGCCCGGGCGGTGGAGCTGATCTTCGTACTGAAGCCGGCGTCCTTGATCTGCAGGGAGAGCTTGCTATCCTCGACCTCGCTGTCGCGCACCCAGGGTGCCTGCTGGTGGTGCCGGATCATCACCGATTCCAGCGCGCGCAGGCTGAAGAGGCTGCACTGGCCGCCGAGCACGGCCATGTTGCGGCCGCGGAGCAGGTTGTCCATGTTGAACGCGGCGAACTGGGCCCGCTGGCCGGCCACCAGGAAACGGGCCATCAGGCCTCGATGGCGGGCCTTGTCGATGGTGTAAATGGCGCTCAACCCGCCGATGCGCGGGTCGTCGGTCATCTCCAGTTCGAGACGTTCCACGGTGTCGCGGGCCAGGGTCGTGTCGCCGTCCACCCCGAGGATGTAGTCGAAGCCGCGGGACAGGAAGTAGCCGTAGTTGAGCGCGCCGACCTTCTTGTCGGGGTTCACGCCCATGTCGTGCACATGCACGTGGGTGACGAACTCCTCCCCCTTGACCATGCGGGCGTGCCGGCCCTCGAACCCGCGAGCGATCTCGGGGGTGTCGTCGTCGGTGTTGTTGATGATGACGTGGATGACGTCCGGCAGCCGGGTCTGGGCCAGCAGGCTTTTCAGGACGTCGGCGATCGTGTCCTGCTCGTTGTAGCAGGGGATGATGCAGCTGATCGTGGCGTTGCGGGGCATCGCGGGCGCGTTGGCGGCGGCGATCTCCCCGACGACCGTCTCGACGGCCTCCAGATCGGCGAGCTGCGGGGTGGCCGGCGGCAGCGCCAGCGGTCCCGCCTTGGAGCTGCGGGCCAGCAGGATCTGACGGTCGGTGGCCCGGCGGAAACCGGAACTGGGCTCGGTCATCGGGTGGCACCATTCGTGAGCAGCGGCAGAGTCAGAGTGTCGAGGGCGGTGGAGCGGTAGAACTGGTTCGACTTCGCGGCCGTCTCCACCAGAAGTTCCAGCCGTACGGTCAAGGTGAGCTCAGTCGCTCCCGCCGTCGCGGCCGCCGGGGTCACCACCGTGTTGTAGGGGAACGGCGGGGTGACGTCGAACTTGCCGCTGTCGGTCTTGAGCACGTCCCTTTTCGTACCGTCGTCCTGGGTCACCTCGAAGGTGGTGACGATGACGCGGTGGGCGCTGTCGGCGTCCTCGATGTGGGTCGCCACGTTGATGGTCTTGGCCGTCTCGGCGGTGTAGAGCTTGGCGTTGTCCGAGGTCCAATAGGTCAGCTGGACGGAGAAGTCGCCCTGCTTGACACGGTGGGTGACCGAGCCGGTGTCGAGCTGGCCGCTGGCACGGACCGGTACCGCGACCGCGACCGCGGACGCGGACGGTGCCGGCGAGGCGCTGGGGGTGGTGGTCTTCTCGGCGCCGACCAGCGGCTTGCTGCTGCTGGTGAGCTGCTCGAGACTGCCACAGCCGGTCAGGCTGCCGCAGAGCACGGCGGCTGCCATGCCGGCTGCCACACTTCGGGGGAGGCGCACAGGGAGGCCCTTCGCTTCAATCGGGGAGCACGTCCGGGGTTGCCTGACCCAGTCGGTCGTGAGTTCCGCCAGTTGAGCCTTCCCGCCGTGACCGTCGCCACGATCGGCCTCCGGGAACGGTGCCTCAGCCCAGTCCCAGAGAGCGCTTCAGCACCTCCACCGCCACCGGGACGCCGATCACGGTCGCCTGGTTCAACGCCCACGTGCCGGCCTTCTTCAGCGCCTTCTCCGTGGCCCGCCCGTCTCCCGCGGCGGCGGCCTTCTCGGCTTCCGCGAGCGCCCCGTACGAGATCACCTCGTCGGCCGACGCGGCGTCGGGTCTAGCTTGTTGCCGCAGCTGACGGAGCGCTTCGGCGACCGCGCTCAGTTCCTCCCGCGAGCCGGTCTCCACCTTCCCGATCGAGCCGGGGCCGTACTGCGTGATCTTGTCCTGGCCGACGTTGTCGCCGAAGTGGTAGTTCACCTGGACCTCGCTATCCGTTGAAGACCTTGCCCTGGCTCCCGGACCCGTGCTGCTCGATCTTGTCGCCGGCGACGTGATCACCGATGGTCAGGTTCTGCACCGCCAGGGTCCGGCGGATCTCGTGCTGCGGCGGGTTCTCGATCGCGTCGCCGATGAGCCACTGCATCTCGATCAGCACGTTCCGGTCGGTGCTCGAGATGACGGTGACCCGGTTCCCGCAGTAGAGCAGGAGGGCGTGCCGGGGCTTGTTGGTGGCGATCCGCACGAGGAAGTAGAGGTACCGGCCGGCGATCGCGGCGCACACGATCGTCGCCGACACGGCCCCGGTCGGGCCGCCGTCCGCCACGCCCAGGATCAGGTAGAGAGCGATCAGCCAGGCGAGACCGGTCGCCATCAGCCGACGCCGCAGCCCCTTGACGCCCCCGTAGGTGCCTTCGCCCTGGTCGAGCTTGTAGGCGATGACGTCGACCGAGGCGATGGTGGAGATCTGATAGAGCTGGTCGGCGATCCAGATCGTGCGCCGGTTGATGCGTATCTCGGCGGTCTGTCCGGTACCGGCCATCGACGCCCCTTCCGATCGGACCGCATGACAGCGCCGTGCGACGCCCCGCGGCGGCGGACGCAGCCCCATCACAGCACTCCCGAAGACCGGAAGCTGTCGGATCAAGGACGCGACGTACGCCGGGGAAACCTCATCCCGCACCCGCGGTGACCGATCGTCCGGCGAGGTCCTGCACGCGCAACCGGTCCGCACCAGGACAGGCACTGGACGCGCACCCCGCGCCCTGGAATCTCTTCCCATGCCCGGCGGACAACGGCCGGACAACAGGAGGAGATCAGATGCTTCGCAAGTCCGGGTACTCGCTGGCCGTTCTCCTCGCCGGGGTCGGCGCCGCGTTCGGTTCCGGCCCGGCCACGGTTCAGGCCGCCACGACGAACGCCCCGGCTCCCGCGGCGGCGAAGTGCGTGACCGACGCGAAGCTGGTCCCGAGCTGCGGAGTGCTGTGGGGGGCCGCCGCCGGCGGGTTCACCACACTGCCGCGCGACGTGGAGCACAAGAACTGGGAGAAGGTCAGCGGGCGCACCGCCACCATCTTCCACACCTACCACAAGGGCGACGAGAAGTTCCCGACCGACGCCGAGATCGCGATGGTCCGCGAGCCGGCCAAGCCACGGGTGCTGCTGCTGAACTGGCGCGTCGAGTACGGCTCGACCTGGGCGAACGTGGCCGCGGGCAAGCTGGACGCGCGGATCGACGCGTTCGCGGCCCGGATCAGGTCGAGGCTGCCGGAGAAGTTCTTCCTGGTGCTCAACCACGAGCCCGAGGACGACGTGCGCCCGGCCGTCGGGTCGGGCATGACCGCCAAGGACTTCGCCGCCTCGTACCGTCACGTGATCAAACGGCTGAAGTCGAAGGGCCTGACCAACATGGTCAACGTCGTCGCCTACATGGGCAACGAGAAGTGGATGGCGCGGTCGTGGTGGAACGACCTCTACCCCGGTGACGACCTCGTCGACTGGATCGGCCTGGACTCGTACGTCAGCGCCGAGGCCAACTACTACCACGGCGGGGTCTTCGCCGACCTGCTTGACCGCCGCGCCAAGGGTGGCCAGAGCTTCTACGACTGGGCGACCACCAAGCACGCGTCGAAGCCGCTGATGGTGGCCGAGTGGGGCGCGTACCACCGGATCGGCAAGGTCGTCGACAAGACGAGGCAGTTCACCAGCGTGCTGCCCGAGCTGACGAAGCGCCGGCAGGTCAAGGCGATCGTCTACTTCGACACCAAGGCCGACAAGTTCGGCGACCGCGACATCAGCATCGACAGCTCGGCGTCGAGCCTGGCGGCGTTCCGCAAGCTCGCCGCGAGCCCGAAGTTCAACGTTCAGCTCAAGCTCAAGTGATGGCGAAGGCCGCTCCCGTCGGGGCGGCCTTCTGTCATGGTCGGACGGGGAGCGCTGTCATAGGCGGACGGGGAGCGCGTCGAGCCCGAAGACGATCGAGGCGCGGCGGAAGCGCAGTTCGTCGGCGGGGACAGCCGACTTCAGGGTCGGGAAACGTTCGAACAGGGCCGGGTACGCGACCCGCAGTTCCATCCGGGCCAGCTCGGCACCGATGCAGCGGTGCACGCCGTAGCCGAACGCGAGATGGCCGCGACCGAGCGGCCGCTCGGTGATGATCTTGTCGGGTTCCGGTCCGGCCGCGCCGGGGTCGCGGTTCGCGCCGCTGAGCGAGCACACGACGACGTCGCCTTCGCGGATCTCGACCCCCGCCACCACACCGGCCCGCGTCGCCACCCGGGGAAAGGCGACCTGCACGACCGTCAGATAGCGCAGCAGCTCCTCGATCGTGGCGTCGGTGTCGGCGGCCATCCGGGCGCGCAGCCCGGGATCGGTCATCAGGGCGTACGCACCGAGCGCGATCATGCTGGCCGAGGTCTCCAGACCGCCGGTGAGCACCCCGTCGGCCAGACCGGCCAGCTCCCGGTCGTCGATGGCGTCGCCATGCGTGCGGATCAGCGACCCGAGCAGCCCGTCCCCCGGCTCCCGCCGTTGTCTCTCGATCAGATCCATCAGGTACGTGAGGGAGTCGCCCATCGCGTCGAGCGGGGCACCGGCGCCGTCGAGCAGGTCGAACCGGGTCGTGCTGAGCTCCTGGAAGT
>DASRYP010000848.1:0-2995 GCA_035687165.1 Actinoplanes sp.
CTTCGACATCGAGACCAAACGCGGCCTCGTCCCGCGGCTGCAGGAGCGGTTGCAGCCCGGCGGGCACCTGATCATCGGCAGTTCCGAGACGCTCAGCGGCATCCCCTCGGACCTGCGCATGGTCGAGCCATCGATCTATCAGCTGGGGGGAGAACGCCGTGGCTGATCCCGCCGAGACCCTCCGCCGCCGCGCCGTCGCCGGGCGGCCACTGCCGCGGCGTCACCGGAGGGCCCGGACATGACCGGCAAGCGTATCGGCGTGCTGATCGTCGACGACTCCGCCGTCGTCCGGCAGGTGCTGTCCGCACTGCTGCGCGACGACTCCGCCATCGAGGTGATCGGTACGGCGTCGGACCCGATCTTCGCGATGGAACAGATGAACCAGACCTGGCCGGACGTCGTGATCCTGGACATCGAGATGCCCCGCATGGACGGGCTCACGTTCCTCAAGAAGATCATGGCGTTGCGCCCCACCCCGGTGGTGATCTGCTCGACCCTGACCCACCACGGGGCGAACACGACGATGAAGGCCCTCGCGGCCGGCGCCGCGGCCGTCATCGCCAAGCCGACGACCGGCCTGAAGAAGTTCATCGAGGACGACGGGGGCGACATCGTCACAGCCGTCAAGTCGGCCGCGGCGAGCAACGCCGGCCGGCTACGCCCGGCGCGCGCGGAGCAGGTCTATGCGACGGCGGGGATCGCCTCTCCCCTTGCCGGCACGGGGAGACAGCACCTGCCGGAAGTCGGCGCGGAGCGCGTCGTGGCGATCGGCACCTCGACGGGTGGCACCCAGGCGCTCGAGGTCGTCCTGCCCGCGTTGCGCGGCACGAGCCCCGCGGTCGTCATCGTGCAGCACATGCCGGCGAAGTTCACCTCGGCGTTCGCCGAGCGCCTCGATTCGATGTGCCAGGTCCGGGTCAAGGAAGCGGCCGACGGTGACCCGGTCGTCCCGGGGCACGTCCTGATCGCTCCCGGCGGCCGGCACATGGAGTTGCAACGGGCAGACACCCGGTACCGAGTACGGATCTTCGACGGCCCGCCCGTCAACCGGCACCGTCCGTCCGTGGATGTGCTGTTCCGTTCGGTGGCCAAGGCGGCCGGCCGCAACGCGGTCGGAGTGATCATGACCGGGATGGGCGACGACGGCGCGCGAGGCCTGCTGGAGATGCACAACGCCGGAGCGTTCACGGTCGCCCAGGACGAACCGACCTGCGTGGTGCACGGCATGCCGCGGGAGGCCGTGCTGCTCGGTGCCGCCGACCGCGAGACTCCGCTCGGCTCGATCGCGGAGGTGATCCAGCAGCATGGTTGAACTGTTCCTGATACTTGCCGCCCTCGGAATCGGCGGACTGGCCGGTTACCGGCTGGCCCGGTCGAGAGCGGCGCGCGGCGGCGCCGAAGCGGCGGAACCGTCCTTCACGCGACACCTGGAGGGGGTTTCGGAGTTCGCCAACGCCGTCGCCCCCGTCTGGTCGGCCCAGATCGACTCCTCCCGGGGCCAGATGGAGGACGCGGTCAGTGTGCTCGCGGACAAGTTCGCCGGAATCGTCGACAGCCTCGACGCGGTGCTCACGTCATCGTCCGGCGCACTGCACGACAGCGGCGGGGGGGCCTTCGACCGGAGCCATCAGCGACTCGGTGACGTGGTGGGCACACTGAACTCCGCCCTCACGGCGAAGCGCGCGGCGCTGGACGAACTGCGGACGCTGCTCGAACTCAACGACGAGCTGCGGCAGATGTCCAGTGAGGTGACCCGGATCGCCGCCCAGACGAACCTGCTCGCGCTCAACGCGGCCATCGAGGCGGCCCGGGTCGGGGCGGCGGGCGCGGCCTTCGGTGTTGTCGCCCTGGAGGTGCGGGAACTGGCGGACCGCTCGCTCAAGGCCAGCGAGCGCATGGCCGAGAAGGTCGGCCATGTCGCTTCGGTCATCAACACGGTTCTCGCGAGCGCACAGGACAGTGCGGGCCGTGAGGACCGGGCCGTGGTGCACGCGAACTCCGAGGTGCAGGGTGTCCTGGAAGATCTGCGCCTCATGCTCGCCGGCCTGCACGACTCCTCGGCGAGCCTGGAGCAGGCCGCGATCGGAATTCGCTCCGACATCAGCGAGTCCCTGGTCAATCTGCAATTTCAGGATCGGGTGGGCCAGGTCCTGGAACACCTGAGAGACAGCATCGGCCAGTTCCCCGTGGTGGTCACCGAAGCCGGCGAACGGGCGCTGACCGCCGGTACACCGATCGACCCCACGGCTCTGCTGGACGCGCTGGCCGCCAATTACACGATGGCGGAGGAGCATCGGACACACCAGTCAGGCGCGTCCGCACCAGTGTCCCAATCCGAGATCACGTTCTTCTAGGGGAAGGTGGGGAAGATATGGCGAAGACAATCCTGGTCGTCGACGACTCGGCCTCGGTCCGTCAGGTCGTCACCATCGCCCTGCGTGGCGCGGGATACGAGGTGATCTCGGGCGTCGACGGCAAGGACGCGCTGACGAAACTCAACGGCCAGCGCATCCACCTGATCATCTCCGACGTGAACATGCCCAACATGGACGGGATCACCTTCGTCGCCGAGGCCAAGAAGCTACCGGCCTACAAATTCACGCCCATCATCATGCTGACCACCGAGTCGCAGGAGGAGAAGAAGCGCCAGGCCCAGGCGGCCGGGGCCAAGGCGTGGGTCACCAAGCCGTTCCAGCCCGAGCAGATGCTCAGCGCGGTCGCGAAACTGATTCAGCCATGACGACCGCCGCGGCACGCCGTGTGTCGGTCGAGGGCGAACTGACCATCAGCACGGCGGCAGAGCACAAGCAGAAGCTGCTCTCCACCCTCCACGGCGACGGCGACGTGCTGCTGGACCTCTCCGGCGTCGCCGAGCTCGACACGGCCGGCTTGCAGGTGCTGCTTCTGGTCGTGCGTGAATCCGCCGTGCGAGGCATCGCGGTGCGACTGCGCGACCCGAGCCCGGCCGTCGCCGAGGTCCTCGCGATAGCTCAGC
>DASRYP010000849.1:0-19930 GCA_035687165.1 Actinoplanes sp.
TTCGGGCCAAGCGCCAAGACGATCAACGCGGCGACGATCCCGCCGGCCGCGAACGCGAGCACCCACCAGCGCCAGACCGACTGACGTTGGCGACGTGCGTCGAGCTTGAGCCAGGTATCGGCCTCCCCGCGCTGGGCGGCAGCCTGCCGAAGGTCCCAGTTGCCTTCCTCGGCACTGGCCCAGTGCAGGGCCTGACCCAAGCCGCGGAACAGACCGACCGGCGCCCAAACAGCCGTCTTCGCGGCGTACTTCGGCGAGCGAACGGCGTGGTAGGCCAGGACGTACCCGGCGTCCTTGCTCTGGTGACGTGCGGCGGCTTTCACGCCGCGCCACGAGCGCGCCCAATCGGCCAGGATCGGCCGGCGCTCCCGATGCCGTAGCTGGATCTCGTGGGGGATGTCCTCGGCCAGGTCGACCGGTCCGCTGTCGCCCGGTGGGGTGTGGTCGATGCTCTCGGCGTCATCGGTGTCGTCCGTGTCCGGGGTAGGTGCGCCCCGGCGGGTCCGGGCGGCGTTGAGGTCCACCACCTCGGCCTCGGGTGAGTCCGCGACGTCGGCGGCGGGGCCGGTCGTATCGAAGTCGTCCGGCTCGGGCCGGTGCGGATGCGTGCTCACGAATCGATCTCCGTTCCGTGTTTCGTACCTGGGTCTGCGACGGGAGTGAGCTGCAAGAACGGATCAGACGATGATCAGCGCGGCGATGAGCCGGAACGGGTCGCGAACGGGTCGATGTCCGTGGGCCGACGAGGTGATTTCGACAGTCGTCTGAGGTCCGGGAGTCGATCGGGCGGCCATACTGGCCTCCTCCTCTGAGGTTCATGTAGCGGATGGGGAGACCGGCGGCACAGCGCTTGCTTGCAGGCTTGGGGCTGTGCCGCCGGGCGGAGCTAGTGCGTGGGCTTGTGCATCAGGTGGGCCAGTGCAGCGCCCATGCCGAGCACCCCGACCGGGATGCAGGCGACCACAGCCGTGATCGGCCAGGGGGCCGAAGCCCAACCGGCGGCCGACATCAGGTGATAGGCGATCTGCCCGAGAGCGCCGATGCCGAGCGAGGTCAGCGCGGACCACTTGGCGAACCGGCGGGCGTCGCCGTCCGCGCGACCGGAAAGCCAGGCGAACAAGGCGTACGCCGCGTAGGTCTCGACCCCGATGGGCAGCGTGATCGCGGTGTTGAGCTGGAACGAGTCCCAGATCCCGGGCAGCAGGGTGACCTTGCCGAAGCCGGTCATCTGTCCCATCGCGACCCAACCACCCCAGATCGCGACGAAGGCGGGGAGGCAGAGAACGAAGACCGGCCAGGTGACCGTCGATGCACCGGCGTGGCGCTGGCGACGGACGCCGGGTCCGTGCTCGGCGGGGGCATCTCAACGGCCGGTTCGGGTGGCTCGCTGGGTACATCCGGAGCCAGGTCGACAGCGAGGTTCGGCGAATCGGCCGGCGGAGTGATGGTGAGCGCTTCGAGCAGCGCGTTTGCCTTGTCAGATCCGACCTTGAAGGTCTTCATCAGCTTGTTGCGGCTCGGCACGCTGCCGAGGTCGGCGACCAGGCCACGAGCGTGCGGGATGAGGTCTTCGACCGTGCGCGGGTAAGCGCTGCGAGTCGGGGTCGGGGCAGTCATGGGGGCAACCTCCGGGTAGGCGAGAGCAGTCAGGCAGCGAGGCCCGAGTCAGGCGAGCGGGTGAGGCGGGCCAGGTGGGCGAACATCTCGCGGATCACGGCGCGCTCGGCGCGGCGCAACCGGCGGATGTCCAGGGCGCTGACCGTGCCGCGCTCGATCGCGTCGAGGGCCTTGATCTCGTCGTCCAGCCAGGCCAACTCGGCGTCGATGAGCGGCTGTTCGGCCTCGATCGCAGTGAGGTCATCGGCAGTCGGTTCATCGTCGTGGTGATCCCTCACGGGATGTCCTCCAAGGTGAGGGTCGGCACGGCATTTGCCGTGCCGACCAGCGAATTCATCAGGAAGTGCGCCGACCTGAGCGGCGCGCGGGGACCTTATTCGGAGGGAGGCCACGAACCCTGTTGGAGTTGTCACGAGACAAGCGGGACTTGGCGGTGTCATGGCGTGCGGCAACGCGTGCCGCTGTACCCGTCCTTGCCAACCCTCCTGGCTTTCCTGGCTAGCCAGGTGCCGTGAGATCAACCTAGGCCGACATGGCTAGTCATGTCAACCCCGAAATGTGGAGCTTCCCTGGCTTGGCTAGTCAGCGCTATCGTGTGGGGGTGCCCGAGAACCTTGACTTCCTTGGCCAGCTCGATCCCGACGATCCCAAGCAGGCGTCGCAGCAGATCGCCAACAAGCTGCGCGCGGCCATCCTCACGCGGCGCCTTGAGCCGGGAGACAAGCTGCCGTCTCAGCCCGACCTTGCGGCCCGATACGGGGTCGCACGGGAAACCGTGAAGCGCGCTCTCGAACTTCTCCGCGCTGAGCGGCTGATCGTCACGCGCCAGGGAAGTGGAGCGTTCGTACGTGCGCAGACACAGCGCGCGGTCGAGCTACGCCCGCACATCGAAGCCGCGTTCGAGCGACCGCACGTGTCCATCGACTTCGCGGGATTCTCCGGCGAAACGCTGCGCGATGCCCTCGCCGAAGCACTCGACAAGGTTCGCGTCGGCCGGCTGGCGCCCGAGACGATCGCCGTCCGGGTCCTGATCTCAGACATGACGGCGCCGATGGCACTTCCTGCCCGTGCCGAGACACAGTCCGACGATCCGGCCGTGCGAGAGCGCGCAGAACGAATCACCCGCCGTGCGGCAGACGGCATCATTGACCAGATCGGAGAGCTGGGCGACCTCGGCCTGATCCGGTCGGCGACCGTCGAAGTTCGAATGCACCGCGCGTCGCCGCTCTTCAAGCTGTACATCCTGAACGGCGAAGAGGTCTTCTACGGCTTCTACCCCGTCGTGGAGCGCACAGTCTCGGTCAAGGGCGAGCCGATGGCGATCTACGACCTGATGGGCAAGGACGTGCCGCTCTTCCACTACGCCGTGACCGACGATGACGCGTCCCACGGCACCCAGTTCGTCGAAGCTTCCCGCCAGTGGTTCGACTCGGTGTGGTCCACGATCGCGTACCGGTACGAAGGATGAGCGCCGACCTTGCTCGGCTGCTCGCCGAGGTTGACGCGGTCCTCCTCGATTTCGATGGACCCGTGTGCAGCGTCTTTGCCGGCTATCCGGCACGGGACGTGGCTGCCGACCTGGTCGAGCTACTTGATGGCCAGGGCATTCATCCGCCACCCAGCTTGACCACCGAGCAAGACCCCCTTGAAGTGCTGCGATGGACGGGCACTGCGGGCGATCGGGTGGTCACTCGGTTGGTGGAGGATGCCCTCTGCGCGGCAGAACTCCGAGCCGTCGAGGTCGCTGCCCCGACGCCTTACGGACGGGAGGTCATCGTCGCCGCACGCCAAGCCGGCTTACCGGTCGCGATCGTCAGCAACAACTCCGCTGGTGCCGTGTCTGCCTACCTGGTGAAGCATCGCCTCAACGGGCACGTCACCTCAGTGGTTGGTCGCGCTTACGCCGACCCCGCCCGTATGAAGCCCAGCCCCGAACCGATCGTTCGTGGCGCCCAGATCCTCAGCACCGAACCGAATCGAGCCGTGCTCATCGGAGATTCGAAGTCGGATATCGAAGGGGGAAGGGCGGCGGGAGTTCGGATAATCGGCTACGCCAACCGTCCAGCAAAGGCCGACGCCTTCCAGCGGGCCGGCGCCGAGGTCATCGTCACGAGCATGGCGCCGATCGCTGAGGCGCTGATCAGCAGGTCGGAAGCGGGCGAAGAGGCAGCGACCGAGACCAGCAGCGTGTGACCGATGCCCCTCGGTAGCGGCTTACTGTCCCATCACTCGGGTTGGATCTGACTCGGCAACGAATACGCCGATGCCCTGGCGGCCGATCAGCTCACCCAGCTCGATCATCGAGTCAACGGCCCGCCGGACAGTGACCGGCGAAGTCTCGTACTCGTCGGCAAGCTGGCGGGTCGAAGGCAGCTTCGAACCCGGCGGGTAGATCCCCGCCTTGATCTTGTTCCGCAGGTCGTCCCGGATAGCACGCCACAACGGACCCTGATAGCCCACACGGCCACGCTTGCAGCAAACGAAGTCGACCGTACAAGCAACCCCAACTTTACAAGCAACGCAAGTAAAGCACCTTCAGGTGCATCCCCCGCTCCGAGAGGAAGTCGCCCACCATGCCCCAACATGAAGCCAATCGACCGTTCTGGAACTGCCTCGAATGCCGTGTTCCCTGGCCTTGCCAGCCGGCCCGCGACCGAATGGCGGCAGACGGGATCGACACATCACTGAGGTTGGCCGCCTGGTCCCTGTTCGATGATGCCGTTCAGGACATGCCCCACGCCAGTGAAGCGGAACTATACGAGCGTTTCATCGGCTGGATGCGCGACGTGCCCGCCACGCCCTCGGTCGAGCGGGTCGACTCCCCCCGGGACGCACTCAAAGCATGCGAGGAAATCGAGCACGAACACCCTGAGTGGCAAGTCATCTACTCCGTGGGCGGCTATGCACCCCGGTTCAGGGCCGGCTTCTACGCCAAGCGTAAGGGCGCTCGACGATCCGAGCCCGACCTATTCGGAGCCAGCACCAATGCTCTGATAGCCGCGATATGGGCGTGGAGCCCTCCAGCTTCCTATGGAGTTCGAGTGGTGGAATTGGCCGGGACCAGTGGCACCGAATCCCCAAGCATCCCCTCGCTCATTGGAAGCCATGAAATCTATGAGCGATTCGGCCTCGCTCATGACTCATGGGGTGAGGACACAGAATGTAGTTCATTCCCCAGGCCAGTAGCGATTTTGGCTCAAGGTTGCGTTTGGCTCACTGAAGACGTCGATGATTGGTTCCGCGAGACTCGTCCCGTCAACGATGCGTGAATATCCTCGACTCTTGCTTTGCTCGAAAACGGCAGACGCCGACCGGGGCGCGTTCTCGTGGTTCGGTTGGCTGCCGGATTTCTGTTCAAACATTTTGTACCTATTCAAGGCAGACCCAAACGGCCCCTCCCGCCGCCGACGAGGGCGCGTGACCGTGCTGTCGCTGGCGCTTTGGCCCGATCACGCAAGTAGTCCGTCGGCTGGCGCGCAGACGCGGAAGTCGGGCAGCGACGAAGACAGTTTGAGGTAGTCGGATTACATTGCGGGCGGTAAACGGCAGCCGCCCTGCACGGCCTGGGCGGCGTGGTCAATTGCCCGCGCCGGGCCGTAGCGCGTGGCTGGGCTGGGTGGTCAGTTGCGTTCAATTCGCCTCCGGCCGGGGGCCTACGGCTCCCGGATGACCAGCGCGCCCGTCAGCCCTCATCCCGGGACAAGCAGAGCAGAACCCCGCCGTCGCTACTGACCTGAGTGCCGCACGTCAAAGCCGTCTAAACGCGGCGGGCGCCGTGTGCGCCCCGCTCCCACAATCGGTGGATGAGGGTGATGGCATGGGCGTCAGCCTTTTGTGTACGGAAGCTCGTGCAAGAAGATGGCTCGGACTCGTCTGAGTATCAAAGCGAGTAGTAGCACGAAGTGACTCAGCAAAAATATCGAGATTGCTGAAAGCGGGAGCCCAACCTTCGACACTCCCGCCAGGGATGTTGCCCCGAGGATGGTTGAAGCCAGAATGGACACCGCAAGCGCATAACTGACGTTTGCTTGCATCTCGCCAATAAGGTGCCGCCTGTGCTGCGCAAATTCCGACTTGTCGTCTCGAATTCGAACGGCAGTATCGAAAAGTAAGATGAGGAGGTTGAACAAGAGGCCAGCCATCAATGCGAGCGAGGCCAAGATGTTGTCTACACCGGAAATGGTCCAGTGGAATTTGATGCAAGGAAGAGTCAGGGCCACCGGAACGCCGTAAAAAAGCACTAAATCCCACCAAAGCAGCTTCCCTGTGCGCGCATCCGTCATCGTTCGAAGATGGTCACGAATTAAAGGCAGGATGTTAGCTTTCAATGTCGTCCACCGTAACCACTCGGGTTTTCATGGCATCCGTCCACTGGAAGTCTGTTCCTAGCAGGCTTTCACGCTGGACTCCGATGTCAACTACAAGATCCTGGGCCGTCCTCATGGCGAGAGAGTAGAGAGCAACGTCGGTAGGCCGCCCGCCGGCGTCCACTTCGGCATCGTCCGCGATTGGAAAGGTTACGCGCGGTGCCTTGTCCTTAGTGACCGTGAGGGTCCGTGTCTGCTTACCGACCTTAACCTCAAGCTTGATGTCGTGATACTCAACTCCCCTCCACTCTAGAAGCCCAGCCTTCTCGTCGCTTTCGAGCGCCTGCTCGAGCCGACGCTTCGAGAATGACAAACCTCGTTCGGGCTTTAGCACAACCTCGACCGTGCCGATCTCCTTTTCATGCGCAGCAAGGTAATACCGCTCCTCAAGATCACGAGGAATACCGTACCGAACGAGACGGATACCCTTAAGTTCACCCTCTTCTAGGGATGACTTCACCGCTTCCTCTGGCGCCAGCGCATTAACGTCTATCAGGTAGTCCGGATATGTGTACGAGAAGGATCTTTGAATTGCAGAAACCAGCGTGGACTTTAGACCTCGAATGCCTACCCGCTCAGTGATAAAAAGCCCCGTAGGTGAATTAATGGGCACCGCGAATATATTCCGTAGCGGCAAGAGCTCGGCATCATTCACCTTGCGCTTGTAACTTTCGGAGTTCTGCTCAATGTCGACTAAGCGGGAGGCCAGGCCATACCCGCCAGATTCAATCTCTGACCGTATGACTCTACCCTGTGCATGCGCGTTAACTACCTGTAAGTACTTGCCCTCAGTTTTATGCCGAATTGGCTTGGTGGTGACCGAATTGCAGAAAGCATAAAGGAATTGCAGTGTGTCCGAGCCTGCACCGTCAAAGTCACTCAGATCTCGGTAGTTGGCCGATGTAGCTGGCGCCCACTTCTGCCGCACCTTGAGTGTGTAGGCAGCTACGCTGTAATCTGGCATCCTGCTCTCCTGTGCGGTACGTCACCATTGAGTCGCTCAATGTAGCGGCTAAGCGGTCCCTTGTCGACATACCAGTGGACGAATCTCTGCCTCGCCCGTACAGACGCGCCTCGGCCAACGGCTCTTAAGGCAAACGCGAACCTTTCCGGCAGTTCACGACTTTGTCGGATTGCTGACGTGCCCCATGGCCATCGTGTCGATCTAGCAGCATGCTGATGATGATGCTGGTCCCATGACGGGCCCCGTGCTAGACAACAGGGCTTCCCGATGGGAGATTACGGACGGTGATGGACAGTCCGAGCAGTTCAGCGATGCTTCAGGTGAAGGTCGGACCACCATGATCGTTTCCTCAACACTGAAGGTCTGCTCTTGGGGCAGGGCTTGGGGCGATGAGCCTCCGTCATGCCCAGATCAACCAACGCAGATCAACTCAGGCAGGCGTCTGGCCAGGCGCTATTCGCGGATCGGCAGGTCGCCTGGCCTGGTGATTCCTCCTTCGGGACGAAGAGGCCGTCGGTTCAAATCCGGCCACCCCGACCAAGGTAGTTGCAGGTCAGGGCCGGTCTCCCACTCAGGGAGACCGGCCCTGACTGCATCTCCAGCTCGCTCTGGAGAAAATTCTGGAGACGATCTTGCTGCGAGGGCCGCTGGAGCCGCTCCTAGCCGAGGTATAAGCGTCCGCCTTTCGAGCCGGTGCATCTTGCCTTCGACGCGCGAGCGCAGATCTCCATGCTGGCGGGCCCGTCTGGCTCCTGGCCGCTCCTGGGACGAAGCCGTTGGCGCCGATGATGCCGGGTCTCATGACGTGCGCGACGGATCTGTCTCGGGACGTGGGTGACACATCCGGCCAGATACTGCGTCCGGGCTTGAGCGTATGTGGTCAGCTCTTCGGTAGGGGTGGTAGGCCGGCGTCGCGGAACACTCGGGCGACGTGGCGGCCGTCCCGGTTGAGGTAGCGCAGCGCGGGCTCGTCGAATTCGTCGGTTTCGGCGACGGCTTCGATTCCGGCGCGTTGCAGCGTGGAGGCGATCTGCTGGACCTCGACGAGGTTGTCGGTCCAAGTGTGCGTGGTCGGCATGTTAGCCCATTTGCGCCAATCAGCGGTAAGCACGGCGGCGAAGGCGACGGCGCCGCCGACCGGTGCGGTGACCCAGGGTGGGGCGCCGGTGAGGCGTGAGGCCGCCAGGCCGGTCGCGGCTCCGGTGACGCAGAGACCGGCGATGGCGCCCCAGCCGACCGCGTTGATCTGCGCAGTCCGGAACAGTTCCCGGCGGCGGCCAAAGGGTGACGAGAATAGGTAGGCCGAGGATCGGTGATCGGGCATGCCTCGACCATGCCATCCGGTGGTGCTCTGGTGAGCCGATTCGCGTGGCGTCGCGGGCTCATCGTCAGGGACTGTGGGCTTTGAACCGCGCAATCTGCTTGGTGGTGGTGCGGATAACTTCGGTGGGGCAGCCGATCTGTCATGCAGGTCATTCCTGCCCAATGCCGATGATGTTGTTCAAACTCTCTGGACGTCTTCAAGGCGGCCCGAAGCGGGCCGCTCACTCCGTCGACTAGGGCGCGTGCCCGTGCCGCCGCTGCCGCTTGGCCCGGTCACGCAAGCAGCCCGTCGGCTGGCGTGGAACCGCGGAGTCGGGCCGCGCGCGAACGACAGGTAAGCGGTGGAGGTGTTGTCAACGACGGCCGGACTACGGACCACAACGGCTGACCGCTGTCGGTGCGCGGTCGGCGGCAAATGGGCGCAAGCGACTACAGTGGTTCTACCGCACGGTAGCGGACTTCTTGTGTCGATCGACCAAGCCGAGTACCAGGGTGTTCACGGCGAAGGTTGGGCGATGACGTCCGGCCGAGCACCAAATCCCGCCAGACAAACTAGGCTGCATGATTTCGGCTCGTTGGTTGGGGCCGCGGGGACTTCGAGCAGACGAGGATGTCGGAGCCGTTCGGCGCGGCGGGCTTGATGATGTGGTGCTGTTGGTGTGGCGAATCGGTCTCTCGGTCGGCCGCTGGTCAGCAACCCTCTCTGCGGCGACCTGCTGGACCAGGGGCACCCGAGCTGCTGGTCACCATCGGCAGAGGAGAGTGCCTGACCACGACCGCTGGGTCCGAACCCGCCAAGTGTTGCCGCCGAGACGGTGAGGCCGCCGCGTCCAGATCAGCCCCCGGAGGGGATCCGCCCGGGGCAGGTGTCGCCTTTGCGGGGGAAGGAGCATCGCGAGCGACGGCCACAAACCGACCGCCGGCCGAATACCTTGACGCTGCCAAGCCCGCATCCCCCAGTGGAACAAGTGTGAAGCCCGTCACTTGACGTGCGCGCTAGGCCCGCCATCGCTACGCGATGCTTTGCACCCAGAAGGTGGTTGCCCTCCCACTGGTGCGACATCGAACAAGCGTACGACGAGTACGGGGTGCGTGTAGCGCTAACGGCAGGATATGAACTGCTTGTCTGACACCAACGGCGACAGCAACCAGCCCGGACGACGACATCGGCATACGCTTCCTCACCGTCAATGCGCCGTTGAGCGTCGGCAAGGAAGTCCGCCCGTCGGTCCTCGTCCAGAGCTCCAACCAGGTTTGGTAATTGGCGGTGGCTTCGATGAGCGCTCGCCGGGGTCGTAGCCGGAATCCGCTTCGGCGAGGAGTGCGGCTTCGGCCTCGGGCGTGCGGACTGCACCGCTCTTGGTGCGCAGTCCAGCGGTTGCTTTCTTGGCTGGCGCCTTCTTGAGAGCTGCAGCCTTGGTTGTGGTCTTACGGTTTGCTTTCAGGTCCGCCACTGCTTCGCCTCCCTGTACCGCCGGTTGTAGCGGGGTTGCGTCTCCATCGCGTGGATCACGTACAACGTGTCGTTCATAAGTTCGACCGCCATGACTTCGAGCGCGGTGCCGTCCTGGTCGTCGCCGAGGAACCGCAGCCGTTCGAACGGGTCTGTCCGGTGGCTCGGCCGGTATCGCGAAGGTAGCCCGCGGTGTTCGTGCAGCAGCTTCCGAGACAGCCCGCCACCAGCCTGCCGCCCCGCATCCAGCGCCGGGAGGGGTCTACGGCTGGAGTATCGGCGGGCGCGGATCTCGCAACTCGTCAGTGTCCTATCTGGACTGTCCAATCACATGTGACGCGTGCGATAAGGGGTCGTTCGCACGCGATGTAAGGTATGGCGATTTCCGGCATCGTGATCAAGAGGTGGCAAATGCAAGGAAGGTTTGGACGGGCGCTGGCCCCGCTGTGCGGGATCGCGCTGGGTTTGGCCGGCACGCTGACTTACTCCGCTGGACTCGGGAGTCAGGCTTATGCTGCTGGTCAGGCGTCCGCGGCAGTCGGCGCCACGACGCCCTTCGCGACAGTCGAGGCCGAATCCGGCACGCTCGGCGGTGGTGCCCGGGTACGCCGCATCGGGCCGGGAGATACCGTGCCCACTTCGGCCACTTTGGAGACTGAGGCCTCCGGTTATGGATTGGTCGAGCTGAAGAGCACCGGTGATTCGGTGACGATTCCCAACACCACCGGTAAGCAGTCCAACTCACTCGTCGTTCGCGCTTCGATTCCGGACGCGCCGGGCGGCGGTGGTATCACCGCGTCGCTGGACCTCTATGTGGACGGTGTGTCGCGTGGCCCGCTGACGCTGAGTTCGGCACAGGAGTGGAACTACCGCAACTCGACCACTACGCGGGACGACCCCAACGGCGGCGGCACGGCCTTGGAGTTCTACAACGACTTCACCTATTTTCCGCTGCCGGGAGGTCCCATCCCAGCAGGCAGCACCATCATGTTGCGCAAGGATTCCACCAATACGGCTGCTGTCTACGACATCGATTCCGTCGACCTGGAGGATGTCGGGTCGGCGTTGACGCAGCCGGCAGGTTCGCTCAACGTCGTTGACTTCGGCGCGGACCCCACCTTCACCAAGGATTCCACGGCCGCCATCCAGAACACGGTGAACACCGCACGGGCGCAGGGCCAAGCGGTGTACATCCCGGCGGGCAAGTTCATGATGAACAGCCTCGCCTCCGGCAGCTTGACGATCGCCGGCGTACAGGTCTACGGCGCCGGTATGTGGTACACCACGCTCTACCGCAAGGTTGCTCTGCCCACACCCGCGAATTTCACCTCCCAGACCCTGTTGGGCTCGGGCAGCACTCTCAGCGATATCCAGATCGACGGTAACGCCCGCTGGCGTGGCACGGGTGGGGGTGCCAGCTCCGGTATCCAAACCATGGGCGCGCTCGGATGGCACGTGAACCGGATTTGGACCCGGCACACTGACGCCAACTGGCTCTCCGGCAGCAACGGCCTGGTGGAGAACAGCCGGAGCAGCGACTCCTTCGCCGATGGTTTCAACATCAACAATTCCAACACCCCGAACCCGGAGAAGCTCGGCAACAACATCACGGTCCGCAACAACTTCGTTCGCGGCTCCGGCGACGATTCCTTCGCCACCTTCTCCGACGGCGGAGCCAGCGGCACGAACGGTCAGATCGACGGTGCGAAGATCCTCAATAACACGGCCGTCGCGACGGTGTGGGCCAACGGGATCCGAGTCGCTGGCGGACGCAACGTCCAGGTCATGAACAACCTGGTGACCAGCGTGTCGTCGAACAAAGCCATGGAGATCGGCATCTTCGGAGCCACCGGACGTCCGCTGGAGTCCGCGACGGTCAGCGGGAACGTGCTGAACGGTGGCGGTGGCTGGAACGGCGCGCAGCTCGGCGGCGTCCGGATCTTCTCGCCGAGCAGCGATTCGCTGTTCGCGGACGCGTTCACCAACGTCACGATGACCGGCAACATCCTGCGCGGGTCGTTCACCACAGGCCTGTTCATCGACCGCGGCAAGGTGAACGCGACGCTTACCGACAACACGATCGACGGGCCGGCCAAGGAAGGGGTCCGGGTGTATTCGGGGGCCACCGGCAGCGGGACCTTCAACGGCACCGTGGTCAAGAACCTGCGCCCCGGGTTCGCTCAGTTCCAGAGCGGTTCCAGCGATTTCGTGGTGAGCGGGACGAACAACAGCTGGCAGAGCACCAGCTAGCCCGCCGTACCGACCGGACGAGAACGGTCACGAGAGAGGGGCCGTTCTCGTGGATGTCGGGACCGCGCCGAGTCCGTTGATCGGCCGATAGCTGATGCTCGCCGCAGGGGCGTGCACGGACTGACGGAGCGCGTCGTCGGCTGGCGGCAGTCAGCGAGGCGCAGTTCCCGGTTCTCCACGCATTCGCCGATGGAGGAGTGGGTCCGCCGCCTGCGCGAGCAGGTCGGCGCGACCCAGTATCGTCGCTGATTCCATCGATGACCTCAGGGGCCGTCCATCCGGGCGGCCCCTCGTCACTGTGCGGGGGAAGTTGCGGTGCGCCAGGATCTCGACGTGTGGCGGATGCCCGGCGCGCGGGCGCTACTCAGCGTGGGCATTCTGGCGCGGCTCGGCATCGGGATGGACCGGAAAGCGGGAGCCAGTCGGAATCTGGACAGAGGCTTCGACCAGCGCGTTGAACGGGAAACGATGGAGGGCAGAGCGGAGGCGTCGAGATGGCCCTTATTCTGCGAATCGTCACGATATTGGCAACTGCTTTGGTCATCCTCTACGCCGTTGGAGTCTTGGTCGATCTTGTGTCGACCTGGATTTTTCTACGGCACCCGAAGATCCTGGCCGCGATGGTGCCGTCCCAAGACGAGTCCGTAGATATCCTGTTGCGTCACGTGAATCCTCGGCGTCGACTGCAATCCATCGCGAATATCGTCCTCCTGCCGGCTATGGCGATCCGATGGCCGTACGGCTTTCTTGACTATCAGGTCCTCAGGGTCAGAAAGAACAATCTGCAGTACTCGGCGCGGCGTCAGCTGCGTTCGGATCCGCTGACCCTGGCCCTCCAAGGGCTGTCCGCCGTTCTGGTGCTGGGCACTTTCGGCTACCTGGGTCTGGTCTGGGAACCGCTGCTCATGTCGGTAGTCGCGTTTATCCTCGTCGCCATCGTGCTGAAGCATGCGAGTTACCTGCCGGGGTCGCTTCTGGAAAGTCTCCGACGTTCGCTCTCGAACCCGTTCCTCGTGATGGTCGCGATAGCGTTGATCGACGCGGTGGCGTTGTCCTGTTCCCTTGCCGTGTTGAAGGCGTACCGGGGAAACTCGACCGTTCGGCTTCCGCTCGTCGTCGAGTCGGCCGCCGGACTTTTCGACGTGCCTGGCAATGTGAAGGACTTGACCGAGTTGTCGGTGTATCAAGTCCCGGTGGCCGTCGTCGGCCTGATCTATTCCGCCGCTCTCATCCGGTCGGTGGCGAGTTTCCAGGGTTTCAAGCGAACCGACGAGGACATCTATTCGATAGCCAATGCCTTGGTCAATACTGAGCAGTACAAGAAGGCAGATAAATGGGTCTCGGAGGGGCGTGTTCCGACGCCTGGATCGTTCTTTCTGCGCGCCCGAATTCTTTTCACCAAGAACGACTTCGAAAAGGGATTCGACTACATTCGGCGTGGGCGAGAGATGCTGGGGTTGGACACCTCGACAGACGGGGTGGTCTCTGAGACGGTGGATATTCTGGCGTTGACGCCCCTGCCTGATTCGACACATCTGGCACTCGCTCGTTACTTGTCGAACGGAATGTACTCGGACGTCTACGTGAGCATGATATTGGAATATCAGCTGAACCGGATCCGAGACGTCGAGCGGTTCCTGACGACGGTGAAGCCGTTGTACCTGGAAAACCGATATCCGATCACCCGCGCAGTACTCTATCTGGGCGAAGGCCATCATGCCGAGGCCCGCGACATCTTGAAGCACGCTCTGACCGGCCCGGCGTTCGACGAGATATTTCGGGTCCTACGTGAATACTTCTATACGCTCATCAGCGATGATCTGACCGACAGCGAGGTGCGAGCGTTCATCGCGGAGTCCGGACTGCGACCGTTCCAGCTGGTGCGAGACCTGGAGGGGGATCTCGGTGACGCCCAGAGAGTAGCGGCGACGGCATCCTTGCTTCTGGTCGAAGGCGTTCTGAAAGCGCTGATGGACGAAGACCCGGGCATTGCCATCGATCTTCGGTTCATCGATCAGGTGGCTCGTGATGTCGCCCGTTCGGAAGAGGAATACCAGCGCCGGCGAGCGATCGCCGATGACTCACTCTTGGGGCTGCTGGAGTAGCGAAGCCGAGACAGGTGGCGGCAGGTCTCAGGGGCGAACAGAGAACGGGCGGGACATCTCGAGGATGTCCCGCCCGTTGCTCGGAGCGCGTGTCTAGCGCGGTGGGTTGCCCGCGGGCGGGATGCCGCCCTGCGGCGGGGCGCCCCTGCCCTTGCTCGGGTGGATGATGACGAACCCGCCCTTGATGGTGCGGCCCTCGGGCGAGGTGCCTCCGGTCGTGCCGGCGGGGCAGTCGGAGTCGACCTCGTTGCCGATCGAGACGTCGAAGCCGGCCCCCTCGATGCGGTCGCGGGCGTCGTCGATCGAGTCGCAGTTCACGTTCGGGATGGACTTCTGGTCGCCGAACGCGATCTTACGGTTCTCGGGCTCCTTGAACTGCTCGCGCGGCTTGTCCTTCATGAAGTCGCCCAGCGTCTGATAGACCGCAGGGTTGACGATGTCGTGCGACATGCGGTCGTGGTGGTCGGGCCAGTCGGGGTTGACCAGGTAGCCGGCGACGACCAGCGACGTGGTGCCGGCGATCAGCGCGGCGGTCTTGTCGGCGTCCGTCGTGCCGGTCTTGCCGAAGACCGGGTGCTTGACCGTGCTCTTCGTCTGGCGGGCCGTGGCGCCGTTGCAGCGGCCGAGCTGGGCCGAGTCGCCGACCGGGCAGCGGGCCGCGTCGATCGCCGCGCGGGCCACGTCTTTGCTGGTCGCCCGGATGCAGCGCGGCTTGCCGATGTCGAGCTTGGCGCCATCGTTCGTGCTGATCTGCTCGATCGGGGTGGGCTCGCAGTACATGCCGTCGCCGGCGAGCGTGGCGTACGCGTTCGCCATGTCGAGCGGGGTCGATGCCGAGACGCCGAGCGTGAAGGCCCCCCACTGGTTGGCCGAGACCGGGTCGTTCGCGTACTTCGCGTCCTGGGGGACGCGGAACTGCACGCCGAACCGCTTGGCCACCGCCACCACGTTCTCGGCGCCCACCTGCTCCTCGAGCGGCACGAAGTACGTGTTGATCGACTTTCCGAAGCCCGTCCACATGTTGTAGAGGCCTTCGCCCCCGCCGCCCGAGTTGCTGGGGCACCAGAAGTGCGTGCCGGGGCAGGCCGAGTCGTTGCCGCGGTCGATGATGTAGCCGCTCTTGAAGCGTTTCTCGGCCTTGATCGGGTAGGCCAGCGGGTAGCCCTTCTCGAGCGCCGCGATGATCGTGAAGATCTTGAACACCGAGCCGGCTTGATAGCCGTTGATGTCGCCACCGCCGCTGAGCAGCGGGTTGGTCGTGTTCGGGTACGTCGCGTGGACGCCCGCCTTGGCCTTGCGCTTGTCCGACGAGAGCGGGTTCGGGTGGGCGGGATCGGGCAGCTTGTACTTCCGGTTTGCCGCGAGCAGTCGTACCTTGCCGGTGCCGGGCTCGGTCGCGGCCAGCAACAGGGCGTTCTTGTCCTTCTCGGCGATCCGGTCGGCGATCCGCTTACGGGCGTCGGCCTGAGCCTTGATGTCCAGCGTCGTGGTGATGCGGTAGCCGCCGCTCTTGAGGCGACGCTCCCGGTCGTACGGCGTGGCGCCGAACGCCTCCTGGTCCATCCACCAGCGGTAGAAGTAGTCGCAGAAGAAGCCCCAGTTGTTGTTGGCGACCGGGACGCAGCCGTTGCCGATCGGCTTGACCTTGCGCGGGATCGGCTCCTTCTTGGCCTTGTCGGCCTCGGCCTGGGTGATCGAGCCGACCTCGACCATGCCCGGGATGATGTAGTTGTCCCGGCGCTGCTTGATCTGCTGGTAACCCTCGCTGGTGGTCGGGTTGAAGCTGGTCGGCGCCTTGACCATGCCCGCCAGCATCGTGGCCTGGCCGATCGTCAGGTCCTTGGGCTTCTTGTTGAAGTAGACCTGGCTGGCGGCGTAGACCCCGTACGTCTGGTTGCCGAACGGCACGATGTTCAGGTAGCGCTCCAGGATCTGGTCCTTGGAGAGCTCCTTCTCCACCTGGATCGCGTACTTCATCTCGGTGATCTTGCGCTTCGGGGTGTCCTTGGTGGCGTCGACGACCTCCTGCGGGTTCGTCGCCGAGTAGGCCAGTGACATCCGTACGTACTGCATGGTGATGGTCGAGGCGCCCTGCTTGGACTCGGACTTGCCGCTGTTGTTCACGAAGGCGCGGGCGACACCCTTGAGGTCGACGCCGTTGTGGTTGTAGTAGTCCCGGTCCTCGGCGGCGACCATCGCGTCGCGCATGAACTTCGAGATTTCCTTGAGGGGGACGTCGCTGCGGAACTCGTCATAGAACTGCGAGATCTGCGTCTTGTTGTCGGAGGCGTAGATCCGGGTGATCTGTGGGGAGCTGAAGTCCTTGAGCTCACTGGGCAGCTGCGCGAACGTCTCCCCGCCGGCCTTGGCGGCCAGTCCGGACATCGCGGCGGCTGGGAAAGCCGCGGCAGCGACGACGACACCGGCGAGTAAGCCGCAGATCAGGAGCGAGGTCGCATTAGCGAAAATATTGTGATCGCGTCTGCGCATCCAGGAGGTCACCTGGAGGAGGGTACGCGACGAGCGCACGCGACCGCTCGTCGAGAAGGTCACGCTTCGCCCCGCTTTAGTGTGCCCCTTCCGCCGAGATCTTGGGTCGATTTCCACAGACGGCACCCGGACGTACCGAAGCGGTCGGTTGGTCTTCGAGGTCTTTGCCCGGAACAGCCGAGCTGTACGTATTTCAGGTACAACGTTGCGTAATCACCCGACTACAGAGCATGATGATCCGGCGAGCTTGTCGCAGACGTCTGCCCCGCTTGGTGACTCAAGCTGTCTGGAAAGGCAGAAGCGGCGGACGCCAAGGGGGGTAACGCAAGGGGGGACGTTTACACATGGGGATGATCAGCGATTGGCCCAGCATGGCGGCGTGTCAGAGTGGCGACCCTGACGCGCTCTTCGTGCAGGGCGCTGAGCAGAACGTGGCGAAGAGGATCTGCCGGAGCTGCCCGGTCCGCTACGAGTGCCTCGCCGATGCCCTGGACAACAGGATCGAGTTCGGAGTTTGGGGCGGCATGACCGAACGGGAACGGCGGGCCCTGTTGCGCCGTCACCCGCATGTGGCCAGCTGGCGGAAGATGTTCGAGGCCGCGATGCGGGAGAAGGGCGCCGACAAGGTGCTGGTCCCCACCCGCTGACGACCCGCAGGGGCGATCACGCCAGGAGCGTACCGATCGTCCGCAGCCCGTCGACGTCATGAACGTCGGCGGGCTGTGCCGTGACGGAAACCGTCCGCACGGTCGGGAACGCGTCGGTGAAAGTCGCGGCCACCAGCGCCTCGCGCTCGGTCTGCCGTACGAGATTGGCGTGGATGCGCAACGCGGCCGCGGTCAGCGGCTGGTCGCCCGCGGCGGCCAGCACGTCGGCCGCCGCCTCGCTCTCGTCGGCCGAGAGACCCGGCGCCTCGGTGCGGTGCATCCGGTTGAGTACCAGGCCGGCCAGGGGCATCCGGTCGGCGACCAGGCGCTCCGCGAAATAGGCGGCCTCGCGCACCGCGTCCCGCTCGGGCGCCGCGACCAGCAGGAACGCGGTCTGCGGGTCCTGCAGGATCCGGTACGTCTGGTCGGCGCGTTGCCGGAAGCCGCCGAACATCGAGTCGAGCGCCGCGACGAAGCCCGACAGATCGGTGAGCAGCTGGGCGCCGAGGACCTTCTGCACCGTCCGCGAGAATAACCCGAAAGACGCCGTGACCAGGCTGAACATGCTGCGGCCGCCGCTGCGTGCGGGGGCCAGCAACATGCGCAGCATGCGGCCGTCGAGGAACCGGGACAGCCGGGCCGGCGCGTCCAGGAAGTCGAGCGCCGAACGCGACGGCGGAGTGTCGACCACGATCAGGTCCCACTCGTCGGTGGCCCGCAACTGACCCAGTTTCTCCATCGCCATGTATTCCTGCGTGCCGGCGAAGGTCGAGCTCATGGCCTGGTAGAACGGGTTCGCGAAGATCTCCGTCGCCCGCTGCGGCGTGGTGTGCTGCTGCACCACCTCGTCGAAGGTGCGCTTCATGTCGAGCATCATCGCGTGCAGCTCGCCGCCGCTGTCGACGTCGATGCCCTTGACCTGGCGCGGGGTGTTGTCGAGCTCGCTGAGGCCCATCGACTGGGCCAGCCGACGGGCCGGGTCGATGGTGAGCACCACGGTGCGCCGCCCATGCACCTCGGCCGCCCGCAGCCCCAGGGCTGCGGCGGTCGTGGTCTTGCCCACCCCGCCGGCGCCGCAGCACACGACGATCCGGGTGGACGGGTCGGCCAGCAGAGCGTCGACGTCGAGTCGTTCAGCTCTCACGTCAGCCACCAGCCAAGAGTAAGCCGTTGTTGATCCGGCGCACGGCGACTGTGTCCGGTCACGCACGCATGAGGACGGCGGCCAGCTCGTCGAGCCCGGCCTGGTCCACCCCGCCGGGCAGCAACGGCAGCTCGACCAGGGGGCGGCCGGTCTCGGTCAGCTCGGTGCGCAGCGACTCCTCCAGTTCCTGGCGGGTGAGATGCGCCCGCACCTCGGTGGCGAGCCCGTTCACGGTGCTCGCGTCGGTCGGCAGGCCCGCCTCGGCCAGGCCCCGTTTGAGCTCGGCCTTGGTCACCTTGCCGGTGGTCACCAGCGCCGGGCGGGTGGCGTTCAGAATGATCCGGCCGACCGGGATGTGCAGGGCACTGAGCTCGGCGATCGCGTCGAGCGTCTCCTGCACGGGCATTTCCTCGAGCAGGGTGACGACGTGCACCGAGGTGATCGGGGAGCGCAGCAGGGAGGAGACGCCTTCGCTCTGCGTCTTGATCGGGCCGACCTTGGCCAGCTTGGCGGTCTCGGCGGTGACGTTGAGGAAGCGGCCGATGCGGCCGGTCGGCGGGGCGTCGAGCACCACCGCGTCGTACGCCCGGCGGCCCTCCTGCGACCTGGTGGTGGCCTCCTTGACCTTGCCGGTGAGCAGCACGTCACGCAGGCCCGGGGCGATGGTGGTGGCGAAGTCGATGGCACCCACCTTGCGCAGCGCCCGGCCGGCCGCGCCCAGGTGGTAGAACATGTCGAGGTATTCGAGGAGGGCCTCCTCGGGGTCGACCGCGAGCGCGCGCACCTCGCCGCCCCCGGCCACCTTGGCGATCCGCAGCTCCTTGTAGGGCAGCGGCTCGACCTCGAAGAGCTGGGCGATGCCCTGCCGGCTCTCGACCTCGACCAGCAGCGTGCGCCGGCCGCCGGCGGCCAGGCCCAGTGCCAGAGCCGCGGCGACACTGGTCTTACCGGTGCCGCCCTTGCCGGTCACCACATGCAGTCGTGCCGGCCATCTGTTGACGCGCTCGCCCATGCCCACAACGGTACGGCGGGCGTCCGGCCACCACCGGGAGGGCGGGCGTCCGGCCATCATCGGGAGGGCGGCCGGTCAGCCGCTCACTTCGCAGACCAGCCAGCCGGTCTTGCGGATCACTGTGAATTCCAGATCTTGCGAGGACGTCTTCTCGTCCGCGGTCGACATGGTGAGTTCGACCGAGACGACCGCGCGGTCCTCGGAGTCCGCGGCGACCCGCGGATCGGCCCAACGGAAGACCGGGTCGGTGTAACCGTCCGCGTACGCCTTGATGTCCGCGACTCGGTCGGTGATCTTGGCCTGGTCGCGGGCCTCGCGGCAGACCAGGTCGTCGGCGGCGGTGGCGTCCTGCTCGGTGTAGACGGCGGTGAGGAAGCGGGAGACGGCCGTGCCCGGGTCGGGTGAACCCGGGTTGTCGGCGTCGCGTAATAAGAAATAGGCCGAGACGGCGCCACCGCCGCAGAGGAAGAGCGTGCCGACCAACGCGAGTGAGACCCAGAGGGCGCCGCGGCGGCGAGGTTTCGGCGCGTCGAGGGGCATCAGGTGGGGCTGCGGGGC
>DASRYP010000850.1:0-2996 GCA_035687165.1 Actinoplanes sp.
GGGATAATCAGAGTCCGTCGAGGAACGCGAGCAGGGCGTCGGGCGGCCGGTAGCGTCCTGGCGCGGTGCCGGGCGGTGTTGTGCGGGCCAGGGCTCGTTCTTTGATGGACATGTCGGCGTAAACATTCATCCCTGAAGGAGCGGGGCCTTGTCAAGCCCGTCCCGGTGTGGGGTTTGCTTTTCTTCTTGCTGTTCCGACCGCTTTTCGGGCGCGCTCGGAGAGGCGGCGGGGTCAAGGATCGGCCGGAGGCCGACCGCGTAGCGGCCGAAGGTCCTTGACGCCGACGCCGCCGGGCGCAAGCTTGTGAATGGCGGAGAGAGCAAAAAGGGGGGTTTGCTGGTCTGCGCCGGTTGGTCACTCGGGTTGGCGGTCGCTCCTTCTTTCAGGGCATCGCTGGGGATAAGTTCCTGCCGGCGGGTTCCAGCGAGTTCCCCGATATGTGGCACACGCCCGTCGTGGGGGTGGCATTCATCCCTTCGCCGCGCAGCGGCGGCATGGAGCGCTACGACCGGTGGTGGCCTGGGTGGGGTCAATCAGTGGGGACGACCACGCCACACGGGGGGTCAGAATGCTCGCGACCCGCGCCCAGACAGGTGACGACGACGGCAGTTCTCATGCCGTCAGCCGGCGAACGTGATGATCGCGGAGCGCGTAGAAGACGCACTCGACGAGCTCGCGGGCGGCGGCGACCTTGGCCTGATTGCGGCCGCGGCGCTCGGCGACCTGGTCGCGGAACGCGCCGATTCGGGTCTGCGGTCCGACCCGCTGCACGGCCTCGAGTGCGGCCCAGCGCACCAGCTTGGAGCCCATCTTGGTGATCCGCCCGCGGCGCACCTTGGTGTCTGACTCATGGTGTTTGGGGGTCAACCCGGCCCAGCTGGTCAACTGTTCGGGGCGGCGGAAGCGGCGTACGTCGCCGATCTCGGCCACGAACACCGCACCCAGGGTGGGGCCCACCCCGGGGATGGTCTGCACCGCGGCGTAGCCGGGCTCGGTGTGCAGCCGCGCGGTCACCAACCCGGCGAAGGTGTCGATCTCGAAGGTGATCGCGTCGATCAGTCGCAGCGCCGAGTTCGTCTTGGCCCGCATCGCGGCCGGCAGCGCCACCCGTTCCAGCAGCTCGCGCCCGCCCGGGCCGAACACATCCGAGCTCGTCACCGGCACCCCGGCGCTCGCGAGCACGGCGTGCACCTGGCACTTGAGGTTGGTGCGCAGCCCGACCAGCTTGGCCCGATGCCGGACCAGCTCGCGCAGCTCCCGGCTCGCCGGCGGGGCGATCCAGGCCTCGGGCAACCGACCCATCCGCAGCAGATCGGCCAGGTCGGCCGCGTCGCGTTCGTCGTTCTTGACGCGCCGATAGGCGAATCCCTTGACCCCCAATGGGTGCGCCAGGTGTACCGACGCGCCCAGCTCGAGCAACGCGTCCGCCGCCCAGTACCAGCCATAGCAGGCCTCGAGCGCCACCTCCGGCGCCTCCCCGGCGCGGGCCATCACCAGCCGCAGGTACTCCGGGTCGTTGCTGATCCGCACCGTCTCCAACATCTCGCCAGCCTCGGTCATCCGGACCAGCACCGACCGGCGCCGGTGCAGATCGATCCCCACGTACTGCTGACCGTCATACGATGTGCTCAACAGGGGCCTCCCTTGTCGTTGAGGTGAGCACCCCGAGAGTGCCTCGGGACTCACGGGGAGCGGAGGCCCCGCTCCTTCATCGCATCAGCCTGGTTGATCAACGCATGGCGCGTTGCCGGTCGGCGGTGGGCCTCCGGTCGGTTGCGTTGTCGTCAGGCCGGCGTCGGTAAGGCTGGCATCCAGGGTTGGCCGGTCAGCGCGTCGCGCAACGCGGTGATCTTGTCGATGCCGTGCTTGGCGGCGGTGGCGACGTAGCCGAGGATGGTGTAGCGGTCCTGGGTGCGTTTCTCGCTGGTCAGTCGCCCGGAGATCTTCTGCTGGATCTTGGAGGGGCGTAGGTCGCGTTCGGCCTGGTTCGAGGTGGGCGGCACCTGCAGGTCCTCGACGAAGCGCAGGACGTCGCCCTCGCGGTCGCGCAGGACCTCCAGCAGCAGCCGGGCCTTGCGCTCGCCGGGGCGGGTGCCGTGGCTGGTGGTGTCGGACAGCCCGACCGCTCGTCCGTCGCGCAGCCGGCGCAGCAGCTCCTCGCGGACGTCGACGGCGATCGTGTCGTGGCCCTGTTCGCGGGCCTGGTTGGCGTGGTGGATCAGCGCGCGCAGCGCGGCGGCGATCTGGACCGGCCAGATGGCGTCGGGGTAGACCTGCGCGGCGTCGGCGAGATCACGCAGCAGGTGCGCGGTACACAGTTGGTGGACCAGCGCGCCGAGCGTGGTGGAGTCGTAGTTCTGGTAGCGGTCGTGCACGATCACCGACCCGGACGCGGCCAGCTCGGCCACGACGGACGCCTTAAACGTGGTCAGGGACCGGTCGCCGAGCAGGTAGTGGGTGTAGAGGTCGGTGCAGGCCACCAGCAGGTACCGCTCCGCCTTCTTCTTCCCGGCGGCAGGCGAGCGCGGGCCCACGCGCAGCGGGGTCTCATCGCAGCACACCGCGTACGCCAGAGTGATCAGCGTGCGGATCCGCTGACCGACCTCGCCGAGCACCCCGGCGGTACCGCCGATCATGCCGTGCACGAACCCGACCGACGGCGCGGTCCCGGTCAGCGACTCCAGCAACGCCACGACCCGGTGCGCGGGCACGAAGTGCACCACCATCAGGTAGACGGCGAACGCGGCCAGGTTGGGGCCGTACCCGACCGGGCCCGAGCGGGCCCCATCGGGCCGGGCGGCGGTGTGCAGCCTGCCGCAGCCGCACACGACCTGGTGCTGGTCGTACTGGGTGACGGTCACCGCGACCTGCGGAATCTCGTGCTGCTGGTAGCGTCCACCACACCCAGGTCCCGGGCTCGGTCGAGACCATCACCGCAGTCACAGCGGCCTTCGGGGAACCGGTCGCGGCGCTGGTCGGGGTGATCGGTCCACGC
>DASRYP010000851.1:0-15583 GCA_035687165.1 Actinoplanes sp.
TGAAGCCGCCGGTGCCGGTGTTCACGCCGATCGCCCGTACCGCCTGGCTGGCGTCGGTCATGCCCAGCGCGACGGAACACCCGCAACCGGCCGCCTGCCGGTCCGGGATCGCCGGTGGGTCGACCGTCGTGCGCGGCTGCGCGTCCTCCGAGTTCGCCGACGGCACCGCACCGTCCGGGTAGAGCCCGGTGATCGTGACGAAGTAGCTTTTGGTCGCGTCGAGCTGCCATCCCTCGGCCGCACCGAGCGACTTGCAAAAGGCGCGCAGCTCGCCGCAGCCGTCGTTGCCGAGCTTGTCGCGCCCGAGGACGGCCGATTCCTGCCTGGTCTGCGACTCGGTGTCGTAGAGATCCACCCGCCAGGACTCGAAGCCCTGGTCCCGCAGATTGAAGTACGTGACCAGGGAGGTGTCACCGACGACGAAGCCGGGACGCAGCAGCACGTCGACGAACGCCGCACCGGGCGCCGTCGCGGCGGCGCGGGCGATCGCGGCCCGGCCCACCTTCTCGGCCTGTCCGCCGGCCGGGACCGGCGGGGGCACGACCGGCGGCCGCTGATTCTCGGGAACCGCGACCGCCCCGGCCGCACCGGCCGGGACGCCCCGTTGCTGGGGTCCCTGGCCGGCGGTGACCACCGGAACGTCGCCCGGATCGGCCGAAGCCGGCACGTCGGCCGGTGGCGCCAGAGTCCCGACCAGAAGTATTGCGCTGAAGCCCGCGATCCAGCGGGCCCGCGTGAAACCACGCGTGACTGACATGGTGATGACCTCCCCGTGAGATGACCACGGGGAGCCAAACATATAAATCTATCGATCTATGTCATCTGTCGTTGATCTGCCACGGCGGTGCCGGGGAGGCGGCGAACCCGGCCGGTCGTCGCCGCGGGCTATCGGCCGACGCCCAGCTTGGTGAGTTGAGCGGTCGACGGGGGTGTGTACCACGCCTCGGCCGATCCGCTGAAGGCGTGCGCGATGACGCGCCGGTCGTGGTCGTTCACGTCGGGCAGCCGATCCAGCGGGAACCAGTCGAGCGCGAGGCTCTCGTCATCGTTGACTCTGGCCTTCCCCTCCACGATCCGGCAGCGGAAGGCCGTGTCGAGGTATCGGCACTGGTCGCCGTTGGGGTAGTTGCGCTCGTAGGCGATCACGCTGGTGATCTGCAAGGGCTCGACCACGAGGCCCGCCTCCTCGAAGGTCTCGCGGACCACCGCGTCGGCCGGCTGCTCGCCGGGCTCGACGAAGCCACCGAGCACACCCCACGTGCCGTCGTCCGAACGCAGAGCGAGCAACAACTCATTCTTTTCATTCAGGATCAGCACGCTGACGCCGGGTAGCCACAGCATTTCGTGGCCGATCTTTTCCCGCAGCTTCAAGATGTATCCGGAAGTTGACATGCCGGAACTCTAGCCAGTCCCGGTCAATGTGCGGTGGCTCTCCTTGGCTTTGAAATGGTGATCACATCCGGTCACGAGATCTGAACGTTCAGGCTCGTCGTCCGTCGTGAACGGGCTGACGGTGCTCGACCCCTGGCCGACGTTGCTTGCCGCGGATGGCGAAGACGTGTGATGGCAGCGGGCGCGGTGCTGGCCAAGGCTTGTTCTCTCCGGATTGAGAGGACCGTGATGGAGGATATTGAGATTCGGCAGGCTCGATTCGACGACCCGGAAGTCCGTGCGTTGGTCGCGCAGGCCGTAGCGGAGATGCGGCGCCGTTACGGCTCGGACGACGAAGCCGCGGTCGACGCGACAGACTTCGTCTTGCCGACGGGCGCCTTCTTCGTCGCGGCCGATCCGGCCGGCGAACTGCTGGGCGGCGGTGGCTGGAGGACCCGCGACGGGGACGGGGACGCCGAGCTTAAACGCATGTTCACGCGCGAGGATGCACGGGGTCAGCAGGTAGCGACACGAATCCTCGCCGCGGTCGAGAAGTCGGCGAGACAGCACGGGCGCCGAAGAATACTCCTGGAAACCGGGAACGGGCAGCACGAGGCGATGAGTCTGTACGAGAAGAGCGGATATAGGCGGACCCGAAATTACGGCTACTACAAGGATGATCCGAAGGCGCTCTCGTATAGCAAGGACCTGTGACTCCACCCTCGGGCCGATCGGTGATCGTGGTCACTTTATGGGTGCCCACTCGAAATCACTTGGTTGTGCGATGTCGGCGCCGCCGGGAGCAGCGCATCCTCGTAGTTGGCGCCGCGACCCGCATCACTCCGTGACCGCTGTCGGCACGCGTGGAAAGTGTGAGGAGATCACCTTGGAAATTCACCCGTGGAAGCCGACTGTTCGACGACGATTCAAGAGCTGACGGAGATGGGCCGCGTTCATTCGTTGCTCTGCCGGGATGCGGAAGTCGACCACCTGCGAAATCTCGTCGACGGCCTGGAGAAAAACGGATTCGCTCTGCTGCTCCACGGCGAACCAGGAATCGGTAAGTCCGCGCTGCTGCAATTCGCCGCAGGCCACGCCGTCCGACGCAAAAGGCGCGTTCTTTCGGCCTGCGGAGAAGCAGCCGAAACGGATTTGCCGCACGCGGCCCTGCACCGGTTGCTGCGGCCGCTCATACCCCGCGCCAGCATGTTCCCCCCGGCGCAGCGCTCCGCGTTGCTGGCCGCTTTCGGTGCCGTCGAACATCCGCGCCCGGACCCTTTCCTCGTCGGGTCGGCCACGCTCGAACTGCTGTCGGACGCGGCTCGAGAAGCTCCGATAATGATATTGGTCGACGACGGGCACCTGCTGGACCGGGCGTCCCTGGACGCGTTGGCTTTCGTCGCGCGCCGGCTGAACGACGAACCCGTCGGGATCCTCGTGGCCGGGCGTTCGGGCGCGGTCGGATCCGAGACCGGCTTCCGGCAACGTCGGGTCGGAGCTTTGCCCGAGGTCGCCGCGGCCGAGTTGTTGCGGAGTGCCCACCCCGACGCGTCGGCGGCTGTCCGCGCTGAGTGGCAGCGGCAGGCCGCCGGCAACCCCCTGGTGCTGCGGGAGCTCCCGCTGGGCAAGAAGCTCAAAGGTGCCCTCGCGTTCGGCCCGACGCCGACAGTCACGCCGACGCTCGTGCGCCGCTTCGCCGCCCAGTTGTTCGGCCTGCCGGCCGACACGCTGACGATGCTGGTGATTCTGGCCGCTGACGAGAGCACCGCCGTGCCCGAGCTGCTGGACGCGGGTACCCGGCTGCTGGGCCGGACCGTCGAGCTTTCAGCCCTGTCGCCGGCGCTGGACGCCGAGCTCATCCGGGTCGACGTCGGCCGGCTCGCATTCCGGCATCAGCTCGTCCGCGCGGCCACCTACCAGTACGCGTCACCGTCCGAACGGTTCCAGGCTCACCGGGTGCTGGCCCACGTCTCGGCCCACGACCCCGCTCGGCACGCCTGGCATGCCGCGGCGACGCTGGTCAGCCCGGACGGGTCGGCCGCGAACTCCTTGGTGGCCGCGGCCCACCTGGCCTACCGCCGTGGGATGCTGCCCGCCGCGGTGAGCAGCCTCGCGCGGGCGGCGGAACTCAGCGAGGATTCGGCGCAGAAGGGCCGTCGTCTGCTCGACGCGGCGGACCTGGCGGTGCAGCTCGGCGACCACGAAAATGTGCTGCGGCTCGCGGGCGCGGCCACCGGCTGCGCGTTGCAGCCGGTGGACCGGCATCGGTTGCGGTGGATCGGTCTCGCGCACCAGCCGGCCCCGGTCCCGGCCGGAGTCGCGCGGGAAGCGGCGCACTGGGCCCGTCGCACCCTGGAGGAGGGGGAGTACCTGCTGGGTTTCCACCTGCTCCGGCAGGCCGTCGAACGCGGTTCCTGGGTCCAGCCGACCGAGGAGCTGCGCGAACTGCTGCTGGCCGCCGCCGAACCGTTGCCGGACAGCGAGCGGGCCGCCGTCGAGGCGCTCGCCGCGCCGACCACGGGAGCCGCGGCACTCGCTCGGCTCCTGGCCGATCGGCCGGACCCGGCAGACCAGGACACTCCGGTCGGCGGTGACCAGCCGGCCCTGCTCGGCGCCGCCGCGGCGCGGGTGGGGCAGTTCACGATGGCCGTCCCGTTGCTGAGCGAGGCCGGCTACCTGTTCCGGGCTCAGGGCCGGCTGGGGCGCCTGGCCGGCATCCTCGTCGAGCACGCGTGGGCCCAGATCCACCTGGGCCAGTACACGGCGGCCTACGGGAACGCCGCCGAAGGCGTCCGGCTGGCCGAACAGACCGCCCAGCCGCTGTGGGCGTCGACGGGGCAGTTGGCCATCGCCGCGGTCCGCGGAGTCCGGGGGGAGACCGAAGCCGCTCTGGCCGTGACCGCCGGTATCGAGATCGAGGCGTCGGCCCACGAGGTCGGCCGGCTGCTCGCCCGGGCGCAAGCTGTCCGCGGGCTGGCCCTGCTGGCTGCGGCGCGTCACGAGCCGGCCCTGGACGCGCTGCTTCGGCTGTTCGATCCGAAGGACGCCGCGTACGACCCGCTCCTGGGGTGCTGGATGTTCGGTGACGTGGCCGAGACGGCGACCAATCTGGAGCGGACGGCGGAGGCGCGCGCGCTCCTGCCGGCGGTCGAAGCGCTGGCCGAGCAGACCGACAGTGCTCGGGCCCGGGCGGCGGTCGGCTACGCCAAGGCTCTGCTGGCCAGCGACGTGGACGCCGAGCAGCACTTCGAGCGGGCGCTCGCCGACGACCGGTCGGCCGAGCCGTTCCACCGGGCCCGGCTGCAGCTGGCCTACGGTGAGTGGCTGCGGCGGCGTCGCCGGGTGGCCGCGTCACGGCTTCCCCTGCGTACGGCTCTGACCGCCTTTCAGGCACTGCGACTGCCCGCGTGGATGGATCGGGCGCAGCGCGAGGCCCGCGTCGCCGGGCTCCGGGGCGGCGCACCCTCGACCGCGGCACGCCTCGTGCTCACCCCGGCGGACCTGGAGATCGCCCAGTTGGCGTCCGGCGGCATGTCCAACCGGGAGATCGGGCAGCAGTTGTTCCTCTCGCACCGGACCGTCGCGGCGCATCTCTATCGCATCTTTCCGAAGCTGGGCATCACCTCGCGGGCCCAGTTGCACGCCGCCCTGGTCGAACTGGACGTCGTGGGAAGCTGAGCCGCCCACGGGTCAACGGCGATGCAGATCCACCCGGCGCACCAGGACGACCGCGGCGATCGTCGCGGCGGCCGAGATCAGCGGGGCTGCGGTCGGCGCCGCCGCGACGACGGCGATGCCCAGCACCGCGCCGGCCACGAGGGTGGGGATCGAGCCGAGGCGAAGCCACACGTGGCCGTCGCGGCTCGGCACACCCGCGAGTTCGGTGATGCGCCGAGCCCCCGCGGTCTGGATGGCGAGCGCGGCGGCCGACAGCGCGATCACGAGCAGCACGGCACCGACGTTCGTCCCCGCGCTGCCCAGCACAGCCGCTGTGGTGGCGACCCAGAGCAGCACCGGTATCCGACGACGGCGGGCGTCGATGAGGCGGAAGCCGACGAACAGGGCTCCGGCGAAGGCGAGGGCGGCCACGGTGACGCCGACCAGGGTGACGACGTACTCGGGCGCCGTGAAGCTGCCCCGGAGCCTCAGGAAAGCAAGGGCGTCGAGGGCGCCGGCGGAGAAGGAGAGCGCGAACGCCGTGGCCGTGGCGAGGGACGGAGCGACCGCCGCCGGCACCGTCCGCGCCGAGGTCACGTCGTGGCCGAGACTGGTCATCCCCAGCACCTCCCGAGTGTGCTCGGCGTCATCGGACGAGCACGAGCGTCCGCCGACGGCGCTGCCGGATGAGGTGGCGCCCGACGACGCCGTGCCGAGGGCTGAGGAGGAAGACGAGCCCGAAGACCACACCCTGGACGACGACGACCAGGCCGCCCGACGAGGCATCCAGCCAATAGCTGAGATAGATGCCGACGACGGCGCAGACCGACGAGATGACCGGTGCGATCACGAGCATCCGGCCGAAGCGGTCGGTGAGGAGGTACGCGGTGGCTCCGGGGACGATGAGCATCGCGACGACGAGGATCACGCCGACCACTTGCAGCGCCACCACCGCGGTCAGCGCGAGCAGTCCGAGCAGCAGCGCGCCGAGCCGGCGCGGACTGAGGCCGATGGCGTGGGCGTGGGTGGGGTCGAAGGCGTAGAGCATGAGGTCACGGCGTTTCGCCACGAGGGCGACGAGGGCGATGCCGGCCAGGACCGCGATCTGGACGACGTCGATCTTCGACACGCCGAGGATGTTGCCGAAGACGATGTGATTCAGGTCGGTCTGGCTGGGCGTGACGGAGATGAGGACGAGCCCGAGCGCGAACAGCGTCGTGAAGACGATGCCGATCGCCGCGTCCTCCTTCACCCGGCTCGTGTGGCGGATCGCGCCGATCAGCCCGACGGCGAGCCCGCCGAAGACGAGCGCCCCGAGGGCGAACGGCGCACCGAGGGTGTAAGCGATGACCACACCGGGCAGCACGGCGTGGGAGACGGCGTCGCCCATCAGCGACCAGCCGATGAGCACCAGCCAGCACGACAGGAGGGCACACACGACGGCCGCCATCACCGTCGTCGCCAGGGCCCGGACCATGAAGTCGTAGTGCAGGGGCTCAAGGAAGAAGTCGAGGAGGCTCACGCGGCACTCTCCTGGTGGGCGGTCTCGTGGTGGGCGGTCCCGTGGTCGGCCCGCTCGTGGTCGGCCGTCTCCTGGTCCAGTACGTCGAACCCGAAGGCCAGCGCGAGGGTCTCGGGCCGCAGCGCCTCGGACACCGTCCCGTGGAACAGGACCCGGCGCAGCAGCAGGATCGCCTCGTCGGCGAGTCGGGGAAGTGCGTGCAGGTCGTGCGTCGAGACGAGAACCGTGCGACCCTCGGCGGCCAGTTCCCGCAGCAGCCGGACGATGGTCGCCTCGGAACGCTTGTCCACACCGGCGAACGGCTCGTCCAGCAGGAGGATCCGGGCGCCCTGCGCGATGCAGCGGGCCAGGAAGGCCCGCTTGGCCTGACCGCCCGAGAGCTGTCCGATCTGGCGATCCGCGTACTCGCGCAGCTCCACCCGGTCGAGGGCTCGGGCGACGGCCGTACGGTCCTCCGCGCGGGGGCGGCGGGTGAAGCCCAGGTGCCCGTAGCGACCCATCATCGCCACATCCCACACCGAGACGGGGAAGCTGCGGTCGATGTCCTCGCTCTGCGGCACATATCCCACCAGCCCCCGCTTGCGGGCCGAGGCCGGCGTGGTGCCGTCGACGAGGACGACTCCGTGGTCCGGGCGGGTCATGCCCATGACGGTCTTGAACAGGGTCGACTTCCCGGAGCCGTTCATCCCGATCAGTCCGGTGACCCGGCCCGGCTGGACGCGCAGCGACACGTTGTCGAGGGCGCGGACCTCGCCGTAGTGGACGGTCAGTCCCGACACGTCGACGGCCGGTGTCACGACGCCCGCCCGGTGAGCGCGCCGATGATCTTGTCGGCGTCGTAGCGGATCAGGCGCAGATAGGTGGGCACCGGACCGTCGGCCTCGGATAGCGAATCGACGTAGAGCGTGCCGCCGAACACCGCGTTCCCGGCACCGACGACCTGCCGCATCGGCTTGTCCGACACCGTGGACTCGCAGAACACGGCCGGCACGTCGTTCGCCCGCACGAACTCGATCGCCGAGGTGATCTGGTGCGGTGTGGCCTGCTGCTCGGCGTTGACCGGCCAGATGTACTTCTCCGTCAGCCCGGCGTCTCGCGCGAGGTAGGAGAAGGCACCCTCGCAGGTCACCAGAGCCCGCTGGTGCTGAGGTAGTCGGGACAGCTCCCGGACGAGTTCGTCCTGGACCTTTTGCAGTTCATCCTGGTACGCGGCACCGTTCACCTCGAAGTCGGCGGCATGCGCGGGATCCAGAGCGCTGAGCGCCCGGACGATGTTGTCGACGTAGATCCGCACGTTCAGCGGGCTCATCCACGCGTGCGGGTTCGCCTTTCCCGCATAGGCGTCCTCGGTGATGTCGATCCCCTTCACCCCGTCCGACACCACGGCGTGCGGAACGTCGAGCCCGTCGACGAACTGCTCGAACCACGACTCGAGGTTCAGGCCGTTGTCGAGGATCAGATCGGCGTCGGAAGCCTTGCGGATGTCTCCCGGAGTCGGCTCGTAGCCGTGAATCTCCGCGCCGGGCTTCGTGATCGACTTGACGGTCGCGTGATCGCCGGCGACGTTCTGCGCGATGTCGGCCAGCACCGTGAAGGTGGTCAGAACGACCGGCTTCCCGTTCCTTTCCGGCTTCTCGAACGATGCGCACCCCGACAGCGCGGCGGCCGTAAGAGCCAGCGCCAGGCTTGCGACGAGGAGAGGCGTAGGACGACGACGGATCTGCATCCGGCGTTCTTCGCGATGGTGGTCCACGGCGTCTGGTTCCCTTCCCGGCCGGGCTTCGGTGACGACGAGGGTCGTCCGACTCAGCCTTCACGGGTGCCGGGTTGCCTGGGTAGCGTCAGATGACTGCGCCTGACGAGGGAGATCCGTGGCCGGGAAACACCGGTTTCGGGCCGGTTCGTCCTGGCCGCCGAATGCCGTCATCTGCCTCTAGGCGGAATTCCCCGCTCGATGGTGGTCTGGATATCGCGGCCCGCACTCAGCCCGAGGGCCGCTCACGTCCATCGGATCGAGGGGAAATTTATGGACTCCGCTGACAGTGCCGACAGCCAGGTGCCGCACCACGAAACACCGACCTTCGGGAGCCCGGACCTTCCGCAGGAGGGGATGGAGACCACCGTCGGGGACCCGGCCAGCGCGCGAATGACGGGACCGCTCAACCCCGTGCTGGAGAGCCAGTTCCCGAGTGCGGTCAAGGCACCGGCCACCGACATCAGCACGCAACCGTTCTTCTGGTCCTCGTTCAACATCTCGCCGCGCCGGCAGCAGCGCGGAGGCTGGGCCCGCGAGGTCACGCAGCAGGACTTCGCGATCTCCGACGAGATCGCCGGCGTCAACATGTATCTCGAACCGGGTGGGGTCCGGGAGTTGCACTGGCACCAGACCGCCGAGTGGGCGTACATGAGTCGCGGACGCTGCCGCATCACGACGCTCAGCCGCGAGGGCCTGCCCAGCGTGGACGACGTCGAGAGCGGCGACCTGTGGTTCTTCCCCGCCGGGCTCCCGCACTCGCTGCAGGGTATGGGCCCGGACGGCGCCGAGTTCATCCTCGCCTTCGACGACGGCGAACAGTCCGAGAGCAACACTCTGCTGCTCACCGACTGGTTCGCGCACACGCCGCCGGACGTGCTGGCCAAGAACTTCGGCGTGGCCAAGGAGGTCTTCAAGGACATTCCGCTGCACAACCTGTGGATCTTCCCGGGCGAGGAGCCGGGGGAGCTGGAGGACGACCAGGCCGCGGCCGGCGTGGAGTGGGGCGCGACGACCCCGGTGATCTTCCGGCTCTCGCGCTCCGAACCGCGGTACCAGAACAGCGGGGGCAGCGTCCGGATCGCCGACAGCAAGAACTACACGTCGTCGACGACCGTGGCCGCGGCCCTCACGATCGTCGAACCGGGCTCGATGCGGGAGCTGCACTGGCACCCCAACGCCGACGAATGGCAGTACTACCTGCAGGGCTCGGCGCGGATGACCGTCTTCAACACCGGCCCGCACGCGAACACCTTCGATTTCAAGGCCGGCGATCTCGGTCTCGTGCGCCGCAACCTCGGGCACTACGTCGAGAACACCGGCGACGAGCCGCTGATCTACATCGAGACCTTCCGTAGCGATCATTACGAGGAGGTCTCGCTGGCGAACTGGCTCAGCCACCTGCCGCCCGCGCTCGTCTCGCAGCACCTGAACATCCCCGAGGACGTCCTCGCGACGTTCCCGCGGGGCGCCCAGGGGATCGTCCCGCTGCGCTAAGCGTGCCTCAGGCGTCGTCACGGGCCCGAACCCGGCGCCGTGACGACGCCTGGCGGTCAGCTCTCCGGCGCCGAGGTTCTGTCGTCGGCGGTCCAGGGGCCGAAGGCGCAGTCAGGAGACCACCAACCGAATCGACCACGCGGACCGGGCGGCCGGTGTGGCTGTTCTCCGTCGGCCCGATCGGTGAGCCGCCGAAGCCGGACGAGGATCCGGCCGGGGTCGGCGACCTCATCCGGGCCACCTCTGCTCGCGGCCATCGTCTCTTTGCCGGGCGCCTGGACCGGCACCGGCTCGGCTTCGGGGAGAAGGCCGTCGTCCTGGCCCTGCGGGTGGCGGACGGCGATTTCCGCGACTTCGACGCCATCGATGTCTGGGGTACGCAGATCGCCGCCGAGCTCAGCCGAGCGGAGATCGGGAAGTTGTGACCGTGACCGGCGCGCGACGCCGACCGGCGGGACGATCAGGGACACCAGGACAAGGGGCCATGTGGCCCTGACTCAGCTCGGCTGCCGAGGCGCAGACTCATGGCATCACCATCAGCCGGAGGTATGCGATGACGACGAGGACCCGTGTGCTCGCCGACGCCTTGGCCGGCCCACAACCGCCCGCCGGCGGAGCCCTCGTGGCGGAGAGGCCGTGGCCGGTATGAGTACCCCCGACTCGCAGCTGACCACCGCGCCGTCCGATCTCGCGCCGCCGGACCCGACGACGGAGCTGAGCGGCCTGTCCGCGCGTGCGGCCGCGGCCAGACTGCTTCGCGACGGCGGCAACGTGCTGCCGTCGCGCCGGCCCCCGCCGCTGTGGCGCCGGGTCGTGTCCCAGCTGCGTGACCCGCTGGTGCTGGTCCTGCTGGCCGCCGCCGGATTCACGCTCGCCACCGCTGACCTCACCGATGCGTCGGTGATCCTGTTCGTCATCGTGGTGAACACCACGGTAGGTGTGTTTCAGGAGGTCAGAGCGGAACGCGCGATCACCGCGTTGTCGGCGCTGACCGCGCCGGCCGCGCGTGTCGTGCGCGATGGCATACAGCAGGAGGTACCGGCGGCGGATCTGGTCGTCGGCGATCTGCTCGTGCCGGCCGAGGGCGATGTCGTCCCGGCGGACGCCCGCGTCGTGGAGTCGGTCGCTCTCCTGGCCGACGAGTCCGCGTTGACGGGGGAGTCCGCGCCCGTCGACAAGACCGTCGGGGACGTCGTCGCGGCGGGCACCGTCGTGGTCCGCGGCCGGGGCCGTGCCGTGGTCACCGCGACCGGGACGGCAAGTGCCATGGGCCGGATCGCGGCGATGATGGTGGCCGCGCCGAGCCTGACCCCTCTGCAGCGGCGCCTCGCCGGGGTGGGCCGGATGCTCGCCCTGTTCGCGGTGACCCTGTGCGCCGTCGTGCTCGCCCTCGGCCTGTTCCGCGGGCAGCCGCTGGAGCTGATGATCGTCACCGCGATCACCCTGGTGGTCGCGGCGGTGCCCGAATCCCTCCCGGCTGTCGTCACGCTCAGCCTCGCGCTCGGCGCTCGCCGGATGACCGCCCGGCACGCCGTCATCCGCAACCTGCCCGCGGTGGAGACCCTGGGCTCGGTGACCGTGCTGGCCACCGACAAGACGGGCACCCTCACCGAAGGCACGATGGTCGTTCGCCGGCTGTGGACGCCGGAGGGCGACGCCGTCGTCGACGGTACCGGCTACCGGCCGCACGGATCGGTGCACCGCGACGGTCACGACGTCACCGGCCCCGACGCTCCGGACCTGACCGACCTGCTCGAAGCAGCCGTCTTGTGCAACGACGGATCCCTGCGGGCGCCGGACAGTACGAATCGCGACTGGCTCCCGGTCGGCGACCCGACGGAGGTCGCGCTCATCAGCGCGGGCGCGAAACTCGGCATCGATCGGCAAGCGCTGCACGCGGAGCTGCCGCGGGTGACCGAACTGCCGTTCGACAGCATCCGCAAGCGAATGTCCACCACCCACCGGCTGCCCGACGGCCGGACCAGGACGGTCTGCAAAGGTGCTCCCGAGTCGGTGCTCCAGCCGGCGATCCTGCGCGACCCGGCCCAGCGGATCAGTCAGGCCGCCGCCCGCGCCGAGGAACTCGCCGCAGACGGCTACCGGGTCCTGGCGGTGGCTCGGGCCGACCGTCGTTCCGGCACCGCCGGAGCCGAACAGGACCTGTGCCTGCTCGGCCTGGTGGCCATCCTCGATCCGCCCCGTGCTTCCGCGCACGCCACGATCGCCGCCTGCCGGCAGGCCGGCATCACCCCGGTGCTGATCACCGGCGACCACCCGGCCACCGCCGCCGCGATCGCCACCGACCTCGGCATCATCGCGGCCGGCGTCGAGGTGGTCGACTGCCGCGTCACCGACCCGGGCGCCCACGCCGGGCGGGGTGTCCAGGTCTTCGCCCGCGCCACCCCGCAGCAGAAGGTCGCGATCATCGACGCCCTGCGCGCCACCGGCCAGGTCGTCGCGATGACCGGTGACGGCGTCAACGACGGTCCCGCCCTGCACCGCGCGGACATCGGTGTCGCGATGGGCCGGCGGGGCACCGAGGTCGCCCGCCAGGCCGCCGATCTGGTGCTGGCCGACGACGAACTGTCCACGGTGGTCGCCGCGGCCGAGGAGGGCCGCCGCGTCTATGCGAACATTCGCCGTTTTTTGCTCTATGCCCTCTCCGGCGGCACCGCGGAGATCGCGGTGATGCTCGCCGGGCCCTTCGTCGGGCTGGCACTGCCGCTGCTGCCCGCGCAGATCTTGTGGATCAACCTGATCACCCACGGGTTGCCGGGTCTCGCGCTGGGCAGCGAACCGGTCGACCCGGATGTCATGCGGGGCCCGCCTCGTCCGCCGTCCGAAACGATCCTCGGCGGCGGATTGTGGCAGCGGATCCTGCGGGTCGGCGCGGTCATCGCCGCGATCACCATCGGCATCGGCGTGTGGGCGCATGCCACCGACCGCCCTTGGCAGACTTTGACGTTCCTCGCGCTCGGTGTCGCCCAGCTCGCTGTCGCGCTCGGATCCCGGGCCCGTCCGGGATCGCGCGCCAATCCCATGCTGTTCGTGGCGGTCGGTGTCGCCCTGGCTCTGCAACTCGGCGCCGTCTACCTGCCCGGCCTGCGGATGTTGCTCGGCACGCAGCCGCCGGCCGTGGGGGACCTGCTGATCGTCGTCGCGGTCGCCAGCCTCGGCTATGCCGCGATCAGGCTCGACCGGGTCGTGCACCGGGCGAAGTCCAGCGCCTGATGACGTTGGCCGGCCCGACCGTGCCGGTCCAGGATCAGTTGGCCGGCCCGACCGTGCCGGCCCGACCGTGCCGGTCCAGGATCAGTTGGCCGGCCCGACCGTGCCGGTCCAGGATCACTTGCGCCAGGCCGCGGTCAGCCGCCCAACGGGACCCGCCAGTCGATGACGGTGCCGGCGCCCTCGCCGCGGCGCACCTCGAACGTGCCGCCCAGGTCGGTAGCCCGGTCGAGCAGATTGACGAGCCCGCCGCGGGCCAATGCCGCGTCAGTGCCCACGCCGTCGTCCTGCACGACCACGGCGACCTGACCGTCGGCGGCTCGCACCGAAACGCGGACGGTGCTCGCCTTCGCGTGCCGGGCCACATTGGCCAGCGCCTCGCGTATCACCGCCAAGATCTCCGGGACGATGTCGTCGGGGACGGCGCTGTCCACCGGGCCGGAGGTGTCCAGGACGGCCCGGAACCCGAGGACCCCGGCCGCCGCCTCGACGGTGTCGCGCAACTCGGTTCGCAGAGACACCCCCTGCGGCGTGCGCAGCTCGAAGATCGAACGACGGATGTCCCGGATGGTCGAGTCCAACGCGTCGACGGCATTGTTGATCCGCTCGGCGACCTCGGGCCGTGTCGTGTGCGGAACCGTGCTCTGCAGCTGCATGCCGGTGGCGAACAGCCGCTGGATGACCACGTCGTGCAGATCCCGGGCGATCCGCTCGCGGTCCTCCAGCACCACGAGCAGCTCGCGTTCCTCCTGGGCCTGGGCGCGCTCCAGGGCGAGGGCGGCCTGATCGGCGAAGCTCGACAGCAGGGCCACCTCGTCGTTGCGGGCGTCGTGGCCGGCCGCGTGGCCGACGATCAGCACGCCGTGCAACACGTCCGAGCGGCCCAGCGGGGCGATCATGGCCGGACCGCCGGGCACCGGGACAGGCCACGGCGCCGCCGCACGAAGGTCGTCCAACAGCATCCGCCGCGGTGTCGTCACCGCGTCCAGGAAAGCGGTGTCGGCCGCGGTCACGACGGTGCCGACGAGCCCCGAAGTCACGCTGTCCGGGCTGTCGACCGCCTCGACGGTGAACTGGTCGGACGTGTCGTCATAGAGCAGCACCAGCACCAGGTCAGCCTCCGCCACCTCCCGGGCCCGGCGGGCGATCAGCCGTAGCGCCTCGGTGCGGTGCACCTTGCCGAGCAGCGCCGCGGTGATCTCGGCGGCCGCGGCGAGCCAGCGTTCCCGGCGAGTGGCGAGGGCGAACAGCCGGGCGTTGTCGATCGCGACACCCGCGGCCGCGGCGAGCGCGACGACGATCTCCTCGTCGTCCTCGGTGAATTCGGCGGCACCCTGCTTCTCGGCCAGGTACAAGTTGCCGAAGACCAGGTCCCGGATCCGGATCGGCGCCCCGAGGAAGCTGTGCATCGGCGGATGGTTGGCCGGGAAACCGTACGATCGCGGGTGCTGGGTGATGTCCGGCATCCGGACCGGGCTCGGGTCGGTGATCAGTAGGCCCAGCACCCCGCGGCCGTGCGGCAGCTCGCCGATCGCCGCCTGCGTCTCGGGGTCGATCCCGTGGGTGATGAAGTCGGACAGCTGCCGGTCGGCTCCGACGATTCCGAGGGCCGCATATCGTGCGCCGGCCAATTCGCAGGCCGCCGCCACGATCCGCTGCAGCACGGTGCGCAGGTCGAGGTCCCCTCCGATGCCGACCACGGCGTCGAGCAGCGCCCGGAGCCGCTCCCGGCTGGCCACGACCTCACCGACGCGGTCCAGCATTTCGCGCAGGAGCTCGTCGAGCCGGACCCGCGACAGCGGGGTCAGGCCGAGCGACGGCACATCGCGTTGCCGCTCGCCCACGTCAGTACCCGGGTCACCGGCCATGTGCCTCATGCTATCGGGACGGACGGTCCTGGCCACCCGGCTCCCTCCGCCGGGAGGGAGCCGTTTCGCGCTGAAGCGACCCGCAGGGGTGTGTCGCGGACGTATTCAAAACTGAATACGCCACCGCAACAGCCCTTCGTCTCTCCTGGGGGTGTGAAACGAAATGTTCTGGTCCTGGCGCTCGGGGTGGGCTGCTCGGTCCTGGTCGAGACCGCGCAATACGTCTTCCAGCTGGACCGGGTTTCGTCGGTGGACGACGTGCTGGTCAACGCGGCCGGGGCGGTGCTGGCCGGGCTGGCCGCGCGACGCTGGTGGAGCAGCGGGTCGGAGGCTGATCATAGGGTTGAGACATGCGCGTATTGATCGTCAGCGCCGAGGAGCTGCTGGAACGGGCCTGGGACGAGAATGCCGACCCCTTCACCAACGCTGTCCGCATCACCGTCTCGGCGCTGCGCAAACGGCTCGGCGCACCCTGGGTCATCATGACCGTCCCGGGCGTCGGCTACCGCATCGAGGGCGGCGCGGATGGCTAGGCCGCCGGGCTTGAGCGTCCGGGTCAGACTCACCCTCAGCTACGCCGGATTCCTCATGCTGGCCGGGGCTCTGCTGCTCGCCACGGTGTGGGTCTTCCGGAACGCCATCGTCCACAACCTCCCCACCGGGGGATCAGTGACGGTCCACACGGCG
>DASRYP010000852.1:0-3046 GCA_035687165.1 Actinoplanes sp.
CTGCGTCATCGAGAACACCACGCAGGCCGCCGAGTTGCTCGCCGGGGTCGACACCCGCTGGCTGGGCGTCTGCCTCGACCTCGCGCACCTGGCCTGCGCGTGGGAGGATCCGGCCGAGGCGCTCGACCGGCTGCGCGCGGCCGGGGTGCCGGTGGTCAAGGTGCAGGTGTCGGCGGCGCTGCAGGCGGAGGATCCGCAGGCCGCCGAGAAGGTGCTGCGGACGTATGTGGAGCCGCGGTTCCTGCATCAGACCCGCTCGGCGCTCGGCCCGGCGACCGACGACCTCGACACGGCCCTCGACGGGAAGCTGCCCGGGCCGTGGCGCATCCACTACCACGTGCCGCTGCACGCCGAACCGTCCGCGCCGCTGACCTCGACAGTGCCCGTGCTGCGCGAGGCGGTGCACCAGCTCCTCAACGCGCCGGGGCCATGCTGCGAGCACTTCGACGTCGAGACCTACACCTGGGGCGTGCTGCCGGAGGACCAGCGGCCGCGCGACGCGGCCGGGGTCGCCGACGGTATCGCGGCCGAACTGGCCTTCGCCCGTGACCTGCTCGCCGCGGAGGTGGCTGCCCGATGACCCAGCTTCTGGTGCTCGACGTCGTCGGGCTCACCCCCCGCCTGCTGGAGCACATGCCGCGCCTGCGGGCGATCGCCGACCGGGGCTTCCAGGCCCCGCTGGGGACCGTCCTGCCGGCCGTGACCTGTTCCGCCCAGTCGACCTTCCTGACCGGGGCGACCCCGGCCGAGCACGGGATCGTCGGCAACGGCTGGTACTTCCGCGACCTCGGCGAGGTGTTCCTCTGGCGGCAGCACAACGGGCTGGTGGGGGGCGAGAAGATCTGGGACGCGGCGCGCAAGGCCCAGCCGGGATACACCGTCGCGAACGTCTGCTGGTGGTACGCGATGGGCGCCCAGGTCGACTGGACCATCACGCCGCGGCCCATCTATCGGGCTGACGGGCGCAAGGAACCGGACTGCTACACCTTCCCGCCCTCGCTGCACGACGAACTGCCGACGTTCCCGCTCTTCACCTACTGGGGGCCGGGTGCCGGGATGCCGTCGTCGCAGTGGATCGTCAAGGCCGCCCAGCACCTGCTGCGGACCAAGAATCCCGATCTCACCCTGGTGTACGTGCCGCACCTCGACTACGACCTGCAGCGCTTCGGCCCGTCGAGCCCGCAGGCCGCCGCGGCCGCCACGGCTCTGGACGAAGTGCTGGCGCCGTTGCTGGACGACGCTTTCGTCCGGGACGTGACGGTGGTCGCGCTCTCCGAGTACGGGATCACCGACGTCAACAAGCCGGTCGACATCAACCGGATGCTGCGTACCGAAGGGCTGCTGAACGTCCACACGCAGGACGGGATGGAATACCTGGACCCGTGGACGTCACGGGCCTTCGCGGTGGCCGACCACCAGATCGCCCACGTCTATGTGCGTGAGCCCGGCGACATCGCGGCGGTGGCGAAGCTCTGCGAGGCGCTGCCCGGCGTCGAGCAGGTCCTCGATCTCCAGGGCAAGGCGGCGTACGGTCTCGACCACGAACGCTCCGGCGAACTCGTGCTGGTCGCCGACCCGGAAGCGTGGTTCACCTACTACTACTGGCTCGACGACGCGGCGGCGCCCGACTTCGCGCGGGTCGTCGAGATCCACCGCAAGCCCGGCTACGACCCGGCGGAGCTCCTCTTCGACCCGGTCGACCCGGGCGCGGCCAAGCGGCGGGCGATCACGGCGGTGGCCCGCAAGAAACTGGGGCTGCGGTACGTGCTGAACGTGGTCGGGCTCGACGCGGGCGCGCACGCCGTCCGAGGTTCGCACGGCCGCTTGCCCACCGATCCGCTCGACGCCCCGGTGCTGCTGTGTTCCGACCCGTCCGGCGTACGGGATCAGGTCGCCGCCACCGAGGTGAAGGGCCTGCTGCTGGGCCTCGCGGGGCTGCGATCATGACACTCGAGGCGACCCGCCGGCCCGCCACCGCCGAGCTGCGGCAGCGCTTCGACGTCGCGCTCGCCGAGTTCATCGACCGGCAGGACCCGGCGTGGCCGGACGGCGCCCCGCGCGGCGCGCTGGACAGCCTGCGCCGCTTCATCCTGGCCGGCGGCAAGCGGATCCGGCCCACGTTCTGCTACTGGGGCTGGCGCGGCGGCGGAGGCGACGACTGCCCCGAAGTGATCAACGCGGCGGCCGCCCTGGAACTGTTCCACGCGTTCGCGCTGATCCACGACGACATCATCGACGGCAGCGACCGGCGGCGCGGACAACCGTCCATGCACCGCTTCTTCGCCACCCTGCACGACCGGCACTCCTGGCGGGGCGACTCGCTGGCCTTCGGACGCAACACCGCCCTGCTCTGCGGCGACCTCTGCGCGGCCTGGGCCGAGCAGATGTTCCACGAGTGCGGCCTGCCGGTCCGGCAGATCCACCAGGGGTACGCGGCGTTCGCCCTCATGCGCACCGAAGTGATCGCCGGGCAATACCTGGACCTGGTCTCCGGGGTCGGCGACGGCTCGGTGGCGAGCGCGCTGACGGTGATCCGGATGAAGGCGGCCCGCTACACGGTCACCCGGCCGTTGCAGATCGGCGCATGGCTGGCCGGGGCGCCGAAGGCGTTGTACGCGTCCTTCGTGGACTTCGGCGACCCGCTCGGCGACGCGTTCCAACTGCGCGACGACGTGCTGGGCGTCTTCGGCGATCCGGCCGTGACCGGGAAGTCGACGCTGGACGACCTGCGCGAGGGCAAGCCGACGGTGATGATGGCGCTGGCCCGCGACGCGGCCTCCCGCGAGCAGATGGCCCAGCTGGCCGTGCACTTCGGCAACCCGTCACTCGACACCGAGGGCGCCGCGGATCTGCGTTCCATCATCGTCGAGACGGGCGCGCTGACCCAGATCGAACAGATGATCCGCGTCTGCACCGACGCGGCCTTGGTCGCGCTGGCCCAGGCGCCGCTGGACCCCTCGGTGCGCGAGGCCCTGACGGAGCTGGCCGGCGCGGCGGTCGACCGAACCTTGTGACCGTCCGGCGATCGCTGCGCCCACCCCACCGA
>DASRYP010000853.1:0-2091 GCA_035687165.1 Actinoplanes sp.
CACGTCGAGGGACGCATCGGCCGACGCGGCCATGCGCAGAAACGCGGTGCCGTACAGCGGTCCGCTGGCCCCGCCGACCTTGCTGATCAGCGTCATGCCGACCTTCTTGAACAGCGCCGAGGGCGAATCCGGCGGCTCCGCGTCCAGGGCGGCCACGACGGCGGTCAACCCGCGGTCCATATTGAAGCCGTGGTCCCCGTCGCCGATCGCCGAGTCCAGCTCGGTGAGCTGTTCCTTGTTGAGCGTGACCAGCCGGGCGAACTCCCGGAGCCACGCGTCGAGGTCTTTCGTCTCCACGAACTCACACCCCGCGCCGCAGAGCAGGCGTGTTGACCGGCGCGTCCCACAATCGCAAGATCTCGTCGTCGGCCTTGAGCAGGGTGACCGAGCAGCCGGCCATGTCCAGACTCGTGATGTACGGCCCGACGAGCGACCGCGCGACCGGAATGCCCGCCTTGGCCAGCAGCTGAGTGACCTCGTTGAACATGAGATAGAGCTCGATCAGCGGCGTCGCCCCCATGCCGTTGACGAACGCGATGACCCCGTCCCCACCGGTGAAATCAAGGTCGGACAGGATCGGGCTGACCAGCATCTCAGCGATCTCACTGGCCGGCGCGACCGGAACCCGCCGACGTCCCGGCTCCCCGTGGATGCCGATGCCGACCTCCATCTGGTCGTCCGGCAGGTCGAAGGTCGGCTTCCCCGCCGCGGGCACGGTCCCCGAGGTGAGAGCCAGACCCATACTGCGCGCGTACGCGTTGACCTTGCGCGCAACCTCAGCGACCTCGGTCAGCGACTGCCCTTCCTCGGCCGCGGCCCCCGCGATCTTCTCCACGAGCACGGTGGCACCCACCCCACGCCGCCCCGCCGTGTAGAGGCTGTCCTGCACAGCGACGTCGTCGTCGATCACCACCGTGGTCACCTGGATGCCGCTCTCGGCGTCGACCATCTCGGCCGCCAGCTCGAAGTTCATGACGTCACCGGTGTAGTTCTTCACGATGTGCAGCACGCCCGCGCCGCCGTCGACGCCCTTGGTCGCGGCCACCATCTGATCGGGCACCGGCGACGTGAAGATCTCCCCCGCACAGGCCGCGTCGAGCATTCCCAGCCCGACAAATCCGGCATGCAGCGGTTCGTGCCCCGACCCGCCGCCGGAGACCAGCCCCACCTTGCCCTGGACCGGAGCATCCCCCCGCAGAACGACCCGGTTCTCGAAGTCGACGCGCACCTCCGGATGCGCCGCGGCAAACCCGCGGAGCGCCTCGTCAATGACGTTCGCGGGATCGTTGATGAGCTTCTTCATCGTGGCTCCTTACCGCCGGTGACCGACCTGCCACCCTCAAGCTACGCCGCCACCCCGACACTTTCGAGAGCCTCGATCGTCTTCTCCGTCGTCCACCTCTGCTCAGGTCGGAGCGCCCCGGCCACAGCACCGGACAAAGAAGTCCCGAACGGTCGGAAACCGCAAATGACCTGCGACAACGGGCTCTTCCCGGCCACGGCCACCGTGCGCGAATCACCCGTCCACCACCAGCCGGGCCCGCCGAGCCCAATCGTTTCTGCCCCGCAGCCGAACGGGACCCCGGAGGAGAGGACGCGTCGGCGGGTCGAGGGTCCCCTGCATCCAGGAAGTCGGTCGGGCGCCGACGGATTTCCCCGCTTGCGGACGTCCCGGCCCTGTCCGGGGCTGTTGTGGTCATGGCACTCCGAGAGCGTTGTTTGCGCCCCGTCAACGGGGCCGTCTGTCCCCGGCCGACGGGACGCCTGGTTACCCCCGGGTCGCCCTCGGCAAGATAGGCTGTGTCCCTCGCGCTCGTAGCTCAGCGGATAGAGCAACGGACTTCTAATCCGTCGGTCGCAGGTTCGAATCCTGCCGGGCGCACCAACCGTTCGTGAGCTTCGGAAGTGCTCGCGTTTTCAGAGGTTTTGAGTTTCGCTGTGACCCGCCTCAGGGTGGCCCAGAGCGGCCAGCCCAGCGCGGGCGCGAGCCTGTTCGGCGGGGTCGTCGATGATGCGGGCCAGTTCGAGGGCCATTCGGTGCGTGGTGACCGCCTCGTCGATGCGGCCCATGCCCGCGAGGGCTTCGCCCCG
>DASRYP010000854.1:0-8162 GCA_035687165.1 Actinoplanes sp.
TCCAGCCGGTCCTGATCGGCGAGCCCAGCGTCCCCGACACCGTCGCGATCCTGCGTGGCCTGCGCGACAACTACGAGGCGCACCACCAGGTCCGGATCACCGACGAGGCGCTGGACGCCGCGGCGGAGCTGTCCGACCGCTACCTCACCGACCGCTTCCTGCCGGACAAGGCGATCGACCTGATCGACCAGGCCGGCGCGCGGGTGCGGCTGCGGGTGAAGACGCCCGATGCCGAAAAGCGGGAGCTCGAGCGCCAGCTGGAGCAGCTCAACCGGGACCGCGATCAGGCCGTGGCGGCCGAGAACTACGAGAAGGCCTCTGCGCTCCGCGACGAGATCACCAACGTCAAGTCGCAGATCGACGAGCGGACGGAGGAGGGTGAGGGCGTGCCGCTGGTGACCGCGGACGACATCGCCGAGGTCGTCTCGCGCGCCACCGGTATCCCGGTCACGCAGCTCACCCAGGAGGAGCGGGAGCGTCTGCTGCGCCTCGACGACCTGCTGCACGAGCGGGTGATCGGCCAGCAGGACGCGGTCGCGGCGGTCACCGAGTCGGTACGCCGGTCGCGCGCCGGGATGGCCGACCCGGACCGCCCGGTCGGCAGCTTCCTGTTCCTCGGCCCTACCGGTGTCGGCAAGACCGAGCTGGCCCGGGCGCTGGCCGAGGCGCTCTTCGGCGACTCGGACAAGATGATCCGGCTGGACATGAGCGAATACCAGGAGCGGCACACCGTGTCGCGGCTGGTCGGTGCGCCTCCCGGCTACGTCGGCTACGACGAGGCCGGGCAGCTGACCGAGGCGGTTCGCCGCCGCCCGTACAGCGTGGTGCTGCTGGACGAGATCGAGAAGGCTCATCCGGACGTCTTCAACATCCTGCTGCAGGTGCTGGACGACGGCCGGCTGACCGACAGCCAGGGCCGTACGGTCAGCTTCAAGAACACCGTCGTGATCATGACCAGCAACATCGGCTCGGACCTGATCAGCGGCACCCGCCGCAGCGTCGGGTTCGGTGCCGAGGGCGGCGATTCCTCGGCCGACGACGAGCTGCGCGAGCGGCTCGACCGGCGGCTCAAGGAGCAGCTGCGCCCCGAGTTCATCAACCGGATCGACGAGATCATCGTCTTCCAGCAGCTCGAGCCGGACGAGGTGCGGCAGATCACCGACCTGATGCTTGAGGAGACGCGGCGCCGGCTGCACTACCAGGACGTCGTCCTGGAGATCAGCCCGGCGGCGGTGGACTGGCTCTCGGAGAAGGGCTACCAGCCCGAGTACGGCGCCCGCCCGCTGCGCCGGGTGATCCAGCGCGACCTGGACAACCGGCTGTCGACCATGCTGCTCGCGGCCGACCTGGCCCCGGGCCAAACGGTCAAGGTGGACGCGGTCGACGGCAAGCTGACCTTCGAGGTCACCAAGTCCGAGGCACCCGCCAAGGTCTGACCGGCACGAGTACGCGGGGCGAGGGGCCCGGCTTCGGCCGGGCCCCTTCCGCTACTCGTGCACCGCCGCGAGCCCCCGGCCGACCACGCCCAGGTGCGGATAGTCGGCCATCCAGTCGACGAAGTCGGGACTGCGCTCGACGACCTCCTGGTACGCCTCCTGGGCCATCTCCATCAGCTTTTCCGAGCTGTTCGCCGCCTGCGAGTCGGGATGCCAGCCGAGCACCAGCCGCCAGCGCAGCGGGGCGCCCCGCAGCGGCCGTGAGGTGAGTCCGGACGGCGGCCGGAACGTCCCCTGGCAGAGTGCGAGCGCTACCCCCGACTCGACCATGTCGACGCAGCCTCGGACGTCGCTCTCGAGCATCCGACGCGGGGTGAACCCGGCCCGGGCGCAGGCCGCCGCGAAACAGTCGCCGAAGCACCCGTCGCCGGTGGCCGCCACCCACGACTCGGAGGCCAGCTCCGCGAGGTCGACGTCGGCTTCCTTGGTGCCCGGATGGTCGGCCGGCATCAGCGCGCAGATGCCGTCCACCGCGATCGTCTGCCAGACCAGGCCGTAGTCGGCCGACGGGATCGCGTCGCCGCAGACCCCGACCTGGGCGTAGTCGAGCTTCCCGGCAAGCACCATGTTGGCCAGGTCGTCGACGTAGTAGGAGGCGTGCGTGGTGATCTGGGCGTCGGGCTGGGCCCGGGAGAGCCGCGACACCATGCCCCCGATGATCGGGCCGCCCAGCGCGCCGATCCGGTAGCGGCTCAGGGCGTCCGTCCCGGTGGCGCCGGCCATCCGGGCTGCCTCGTCCTGCAGGCCCTTCATCGCCGGAAGGAGTACCCGGGCACGGGCGAGCACCAGCTCGCCGAGCGCTGTGGGCCGGGCGCCGCGACGGTCCCGCTCGAACAGCGGGCCGCCCAGAGTGCGTTCGATGCGCTGCAGCTGCGCGGTCAGGGCGGGCTGGGCCAGCCCGAGCTGCGATGCCGCCTTGGTGACGCTCCCGGTCTCCGCGATGGCGCAGACCACCTTGAGATGGCGCAGCTCCAGGTTCATAACCTGACGGTAGGACCAAGAAGACATCGAAGGCTAGCCCTATCGACCGGCGATAGGTCCTTCAATGTGACAAATAGGTTAACGAATCCGGTGTTTTCCCTACAAATCCTTGGCGTACGTCGTGCGGCGAGTGACGGCATCGCGCAATTTGTCCACTACGGCGACGGCCGGATCGACCACCTTGTTCCACGGCGGAGTCGACGGAGTGCCCGGGTGCGGGCGGGTCGGCGCGGCCTCCTGGGAGGTCTCGAAGCGGTTGCCGACCCGGATCAGGTCCTCGATCGGCACCATCTGCACGAGAACGGGGAGCAGTTCCTCGGTGTCCGCGTCGACGTGCCGGCGTACGGCCGAAGCGACCTCCGCCGCACGCCGGGCGCGATCGTCGCCACCGGCCGACTGAAGTCGGTGCAAAGTGATCAACAACTGGTGGTCCTCGGCCAGCTCCCGCTCGGCCAGATCCGTACCCCCGGGCACGGTGGCCCGTACGGCCGGGTAAAGATATTGCTCCTCGGCGCTGAGATGCCGGGAGAGTTCGGCGACGACGACATCGGCCAGGCGCTGGTCGTCGGGGGCGGCGATCAGCCGGTCGCAGAGCTCCAGCAGCTCACGGTGCTCCTGGGTCAGCACGTCGACGACGTTGCGGCCGGTGGTCTCGCCACCGACCGGCGGCAGCGGGGGAAGATTCAAGGAAGACACGGCCGCGCTGATACCCCGGCGTCGGTTCCGCGCAAACCCCGCCGGTGTTTCCTCGCCCAGCACCCCTGATCTGGCTGACGGCCGGTCACAGCTTGCTGGTAAGAAAGGCAGATGACGATCACCGCCGCCGACGAGGTCACCGGCATCTGCCGTGACCTGCTGCGCATCGACACCACCAACACCGGCGACCCGCGCACCACGGTCGGTGAACGGGTCGCCGCCGAATATGTGGCCGCCCGGCTCGGCGCGGCCGGCATCGACGTCGAGCTCTACGAGTCGGCCCCCAAGCGGGCCAACCTGGTGGCCCGCATTCCCGGCGCCGACCGCAGCCGGGGCGCCCTGCTGGTGCACGGCCACCTCGACGTGGTCCCGGCCGACGCGACCGAGTGGTCGGTCGGCCCGTTCTCCGGCGAGGAGAAGGACGGCTACCTCTGGGGCCGCGGCGCGATCGACATGAAGGACTTCGACGCGATGATGCTCGCCGTGGTCCGCGACTGGTCCCGCACGGGCTACGTGCCCCCGCGCGACATCGTGCTCGCCTACACGGCCGACGAGGAAGCCGGCATGGAGTACGGCTCCCAGTGGCTCGTGCGGAACCACCGTGACCTGTTCGACGGCTGCACCGAGGCGATCGGCGAGGTCGGCGGGTATTCGTACACGGTCAACGACGACCTGCGCCTCTATCTGGTGCAGACCGCCGAGAAGGGGCTCGACTGGCTGCGCCTGCACGCGACCGGCCGGCCCGGCCACGGCTCGTTCCTCCACGACGACAACGCCGTCACCGACCTGGCCGAGGCAGTCGCGCGGGTCGGCCGCCACCGGTTCCCGACCGTGGTCACCCCCACCGTGCGGGCCTTCCTCGAGCAGGTCGGCGACGCCCTGCGGATGGAGATCGACCCGGCCGACCCCGAGGCCGCGATCGCCAAGCTCGGGCCGATCGCCAACCTGATCGGCGCCACGATCCGCAACACGGCCAACCCGACGCGGCTCGAAGCCGGCTACAAGGACAACGTCATCCCCGGCCGGGCGTCGGCCACCATCGACTGCCGGACCCTGCCGGGCGAGGCCGAGAAATTCCTCGACGAGCTGCGCGGGCTGATCGGCGACGAGATCGAGATCGAACACGTGCACCGGCAACCCGCGGTCGAGACCGAGTTCGGCGGGGAGCTCGTCGACGCGATGGGCGCGGCGCTGCGTGCCGAGGACCCCGGTGCGCGTACCGTGCCGTACCTGATGTCGGGCGGAACGGACGCGAAGGCGTTCTCGACGCTCGGCATCCGCTGCTTCGGGTTCGCCCCGTTGCGGCTCCCCGCCGACCTGAACTTCGCCTCGCTGTTCCACGGCATCGACGAGCGGGTCCCGGTCGAGGGACTAAAGTTCGGCGTGCGTGTGCTCGACCGACTGCTGCGGACCAGCTGATATGTGGAAGGACCCATACCGATGACCGACCAGAACGCGGAGCTCGACGTCGCTCTCGAGCAAGTGATCGAGGCCGCCCGGGCGCATCTCGCGGCGGTCAAGGCGGCCGAGGGCCGTGTTGACGACGACGGCGTCTGGCAGGCGTACGTCAACCTCAACAACACCTCATTCGCGTACGACGAGAAGCTGCTCGACGCGTTCGGCGAGGTGACGCCCTGGGACGTGGAGTCGATCGACCCGAACGAGGCCGACCAGCGCTTCGGGCTCGGCATCGGCGGAACCGACACGGCCGAGTCGCCCGACCCGTACCCGCAGGTGCTCTCGGTGCGTCAGCGTCGCGACTACCGCGTGCCGAGCGTGTCGGCCCTGCTGCGCCGGGCCGAGGACGAGCGCCGCAAGTCGGTGCCGGAGGACGACGACGAGCCCGCCGTCGAGTCGGTCGGCGAGGCCGTGCTCGAGCTGCTGCAGGCCGGCGACGGGTCGCTCTCGTCGCTCGACCTGCCCGAGCTGGAGCCGCTCGACGGCCTGCTCACGGTCACCGAGATCAGCGCGCCGCTCGACCTGGACGAGTTCGAGGACTCCGACGGTGACGGCCCGTTCGCGCCGAAGCAGGGCGATCTGCTGGTCGGGCGGCTCGACGAGCACCCGTTCCTGCCCGACGAGGACGACCACGACCACGATCACGCGGGTCACCAGCACTGAGATTCGGTTATGACGCTGAGAAGGGCCTGTCCGTGGGGACGGTCCCTTCTCAGTAGCTCAGCCCCGGCTGCGGGGTGGGCTGGATCCGGCGGCGGAGCATCACCTTGCGGGTGCCGTCCCGGTAAAGCTGGACCCGGGCCAGCTCCCACCCCGAGAACTCCGCCTGAATGGCGAGCTGCGCCGCCGCGGTCAACCGATCGACGTGGGAGGGCACCCGAAGCGGCGCGTATTCGTAATCCATGCGATCTAATATGCCTCCGCCACGGACTCGGACACCACCACCACTCCCGCCGCCGGGGCTCCCGGCCGCAGTTCCCGCAGGCCGACCGGCCTCGGCGGGAACGTCCGGAGGCGTCGGCCGGATGATCCGGATCGCACCGCGGGTCAGCTCTCGCCGTCCGGGTAACCGACCCCTTCGCGCTCGGGATAGCCCACATCGATCGCGGAGACGTCGTCGAGGGCGTTGGCGATCTCGGTGGGCAGGGTGAGCTCCTCGCTGAGCAGCGCCCCCTGCAGCTGACCGGCGGTGCGGGCGCCGAGGATCGGGGCGGCCACGCCGGGGCGGTCGCGAATCCAGGCGATCGCCACCTCGACGGGGGAGACGCCCAGGCCGGCGGCGGCCGTGCTGACCGCCTGCACGATGCTGGAGCTGCGCGGCTCCAGATAGGTCTGCACGAACGGCGCCAGATGCTCGGTGGCGGCCCGCGAGTCGAGCGGGCGGCCGTTGCGGTACTTGCCGGTGAGCACGCCGCGGCCCAGCGGCGACCAGGCCAGGACGCCGAAGCCGAGCGCGGCCGAGGCGGGCAGCAGCTCACGTTCGATGCCGCGCTCGAGCAGCGAATATTCCATCTGGGCGGCGACGACGGGCGCCCGGCCGGGATAGGCGGCCTGCCATGTGGCGGCCCGCGCGGTCTGCCAGGCCGCGAAGTTCGAGACCCCGACGTAGCGGACCCGCCCGCTGTTCACGGCGTGGTCCAGGGCGCCGAGGGTCTCCTCGAGCGGGGTCACCGGGTCGTACCCGTGCACCTGCCAGAGATCGACGTAGTCGGTGCCGAGCCGGCGCAGGGACAGGTCGAGCGCGCGCAGCAGGTTGCCCCGGGAGCCGTCGCGGCGGCGGTAGCCGTGGGGTGTGAGACCGGCTTTCGTGGCGATCACCACTTCGTCGCGCGGGACGAGATGGTCGAGCAGCGAGCCGATCACGGACTCGGCGTCGCCGTCCCCGTACACATCGGCGGTGTCCAGCAGTGTCCCGCCGGCCTCGAGGAAGAACTTCAGCTGTGCCGCCGCGTCGTCCGGGTCGGTGTCGCGGCCCCAGGTCATGGTGCCCAGAGCGAGCCGCGAGACCGCGAGCCCGCTCCGGCCGAGCGGTCGTTGCAGCATGAGTGAACCTTATTCAGAGAGTGCACATAGCGATATGCCGACGCCCTCGTCAACCCCGTCGGTTACCGGACCGGAATCGCTCAGGGCGCGGTCAGTAGTCTTCAGGTGACTGTTCATGTGCGGGAGGGGACTCATCGTGCGGCTCGGATTGAACCTCGGCTATCAGGCGGCGTGGACCACGCCCGCCGACCATCTGGCGATGGCGCAGGAGGCGGACCGGCTCGGCTATGCGGTCGTGTGGTCCGCCGAGGCGTACGGCTCCGACTCGGTGAGCATGCTCGCCTGGATCGCCGGCCAGACCCAGCAGATCGACGTGGGCGCGGCGGTCATGCAGATTCCCGCCCGGACACCCGCGATGACGGCCATGACCGCGGCCACCATCGACACCCTCTCCGGCGGGCGGTTCCGTCTCGGCCTGGGCGTCTCCGGCCCGCAGGTCTCCGAGGGCTGGCACGGCGTACGCTTCGCCAAGCCGCTGGCCCGCACCCGGGAATATGTCGACATCGTCAAGATGGCGATCGCCCGGCAGCCGGTGGCCTACGACGGCGAGCACTACACGCTGCCGCTGCCCGACGGCCCGGGCAAGGCGCTGCGGCTCGGCTTCCACCCGCCGCGCGCCGCCGTGCCGATCTACCTGGCCGCGGTGGGCCCCAAGAACCTCGAGCTGGCCGGGGAGATCGCCGACGGCTGGCTGGCGATCTTCTTCGCGCCCGACGCCGCGGGCGAATACCTGCAGCACATCGAGCGGGGCCGGGCCAAACACGGTCTCGGGCTGACCGGCTTCGACGTGTCGCCGAGCGTGCCGGTCGTGCTCGGCGACAACCTCGCCTGGTGCGCCGACGTCCTGCGGCCCTATGCGGCGCTCTACGTGGGCGGCATGGGCAGCAAGGACCAGAACTTCTACAACCAGCTGGCCGTCCGCATGGGCTACGCCGACGAGGCAGCCCGCGTGCAGGAGCTCTACCTGAGCGGCAAGAAGGCCGAGGCGGCCGAGGCCGTGCCGCAGGACTTCATCGAGCGCACCTCGATCCTGGGCAACAAGATCCAGGTCAAGGAGCGGATCAAGCAGTACGCCGCGGCCGGTGTCGGCACGCTCTCGATCAGCCCGTACGTGGGGGATCTGAAGAGCGGCATCGACACCCTGCGGATCGTCGCCGAGGCGTACGAAGAGTCCGGCGTGGCCGAGTAGTGGCCACCGTTCTCCTGCTCCGGCACGGCCGCACCACCTCCAACGCGAGCGGCGAGCTGGCCGGCCGCCGTCCCGTGGAGCTCGACGACGTCGGGCGCGCACAGGCGGCGCGGGCCGGCGAGCGGCTCGCCGTGCTGCCGTTCGCCGCCGTCGTGACCAGCCCGCTGATCCGCTGCCGTACGACGGTCGGCCTGGCCCTGCCCGAGGCGGTCCCGGTCGTCGACGAGGGGCTGACCGAGTGCGGGTACGGGGACTGGGAGGGCCGCCCGCTCAAGGAACTCGCGAAAGACCCGCTCTGG
>DASRYP010000855.1:0-5782 GCA_035687165.1 Actinoplanes sp.
GTTGAACGTGCCCTTCTCACTCTTGGAGGAGTTGCTCGGGCAGTAGTCCGAGGTGCCGGGGCAGGCCGCGGGCGAGTCGAACGCGACCGGATACTTCGAGTGGTAGGTGGAGTCCGAGGTGATCGAGTGGTCCAGCTCGTAGCCGTTCTCGAGCGCGGCGACCATCGTGAACATCTTGAAGACCGAGCCCGCCTGGTACCCGTCGATGTCGCCACCACCGGTGATGATCGGGTTCGTGGTGTTCGGGTAGGTCGCCCGGGCCCCGTACTTCCGGGTCGCCGGGTTGGAGCTCTTCGGGTTGGCGCCGTCGTCGAGCTTGAACTTGCGGTTGGTGGCGAGCGCCTTGACCCGCCCGGTGCCCGGTTCGACCCCCGCGATCAGGAGGGCGTTCTTGTTCTTGTCCTTGATCTTCTTGGTGATCTCTTTGCGGGCGGAGGTCTGCGCCTTCACATCCATCGAGGTGACGATGGTGTAGCCGCCGGTCTTGAGCTGCCGCTCCCGTTCGTACGGATTGGCCCCGAACGCCTTCTGGGTCATCCACCAGCGGTAGACGTAGTCGCAGTAGAAGCCCCAGCTGTTGACCGCCACCGAATTACAGCCGTTGCCGGGCCGGTTCGTGGTGTGCTTCACCTTGGTCTTCTTGGCCGCGTCGCCCTGCTCCTTGGTGATCTGCTTGAGCGCCACCATGTTGTCGATGATGTAGTTGCGCCGGTCGAGGGCCTGCGGATAGCCGGTCGTGGTGGTCGGGTCGAACGCGGTGGGCGCCTTCACCATGCCGGCCAGCAGCGCGGCCTCGGCGATCGTGAGGTTCTTGGGCGACTTGCGGAAGTAGACCTGGCTGCCGGCGTAGACCCCGTACGCGCTGTTGCCGAACGGCGCGAGGTTGAGGTAGCGCCGCAGGATCTCCTTCTTGTCCAGGTCCTTCTCGACCTGCAGCGCGTACTTGATCTCGCTGATCTTGCGTTCCGGGCTGTCCTTGGTCGCGTCGATCGCCTCTTGCGGCGTCTTCGCGCCGTAGGCCTGGGCCATCCGCACGTACTGCATGGTCAGCGTCGAGGCGCCCTGCTGCGCGCCGCCGTTCTGGTTGTTGACGACCGCGCGGGCGATGCCCTTGAGGTCGACGCCGTTGTGCTCGTAGAACTTGTGGTCCTCGGCGGCGACGATCGCGTTCTGCATGTTGACCGAGATCTGACTGATCGGCACGTCGCTGCGGAACTCGTCGTACAGGACGGCGAGCTGGGTCTTGCCGTCACTCGCGAAGACCCGCGTCACCTGCGGGGCGGACTGCTGTTCGATCGTGCTCGGCAGTGCGGCGAAGCTTTCGGCGCCGGCCTTGGCCACGAGACCGCCGAGCGCGGCCGCCGGGAAGGAGGCAGCCGAGACCACCAGCCCGGTCAGCAGACCGCAGATGAGCAGCAGCGTGGCCGCGCGGGCGATCGATCGGTCTTTCGTCCGGTTACCGATAGTCACGGAACTCCAGACCACCTTTCTCGACGGGAGCAGGCTTCGTCGCCGCGGGGGCGTCGGGGTGACGCTCGGAGTGCCCGGGAAGCGTACGTGATCATGATGTACCCCGACTGCAAGCCTAGGCAGTCACCGACTGATCCCCATTCGTCCCCGCCTCGGTTGTGACCCAAACCCCTGCCGGCCGACGTGGGCGCTGTTCGCCGGGGCCGCACCCTCGTTCACTGTGCGTAGCTGGTGAGCCCGCAAAGGGCACGTCAAGTGAAGTTTTCCCCGTTCGTGACAGAGTGTCGGATTCCTGCCTGACCGGAGCGCATCGGTTACCTATCGTGACCGGCAAGGGGATACCGGCCGGGGCAATCCGGCGGTTTCGCGGCCGCGTTCGTGGCGCCCGCCGTGCTTTACCTCGTCGGCCTCCCGCCATCGGGTCACATGGGGGAAAACATGCCGCGTCTCGGACACGGAAAGACGATCACTGAGAAGGGTCTCGACCAGGCCGAACTTGCCCTCGCCGAGGCCGCCACCGAGAGTCCGCTGGCCTTCGCGGTCACGCAACCGGTCGAGAGCCACAACTTCGACTTCCTGTTCCCGAGCCTGCAGGACGACCCGGCCAACCTGCTGCCGGCCGACGACGCCACGCTCGTGCAGCTCAAGAACCTCGGCTCGGCGATGATCGACACCGACCTGGCCGGCGAGGACAGTCCGATCCCGGCGGCGTACACGTACTTCGGGCAGTTCGTCGACCACGACATCACCCTCGAGAGCCAGGAGGGCGACGGCTCGGCGACCATGTCCCAGCTCCTCGCCGACGACATGCGGCCGCTCGGCGTGGCGGAGATCCGTAACGGTCTGCTCAACAAGCGGACGCCCACGCTGGACCTGGACAGCGTCTACGGCCTGCCGGCCCGGCGGGACCCGGCGAACGGGCAGAAGATGCGGCTGGGCGAGGTGACCGACGTGACGGGCGACGACGTGCCGGTCAAGCGCCCGCCGGGCAGCGCGGGCGACGACTTCCACGACCTCTTCCGGGAGCCGCCGGCCCCGGGGAATCCCGAGCACGACCGTGCCGCCGTCCTCGGCGACCCGCGCAACGACGAGAACCTGATCATCGCGCAGCTGCACGTCGCCTTCCTGCGGGCGCACAACGCGCTGATCGACCAGGGGCTGTCGTTCGAGGAGGCCCGCCGCGTGCTGCGGCAGCACTACCAGTACATCGTGCTGAACGACTTCCTCAAGAGGGTCGCCGATCCGACGATCGTGGACGACGTCATCAAGAACGGCAACAGCTGGTTCGATCCGCTCTCGGCGCCCGTTTTCATGCCGCTGGAGTTCGCGGTGGCCGGCTACCGCTTCGGCCACACGATGGTCCGGGCCGAGTACGACTTCAACATCAACTTCAACCGTACGAGCGGGTTCGACGCGTCGCTGGAGAGACTCTTCACCTTCACCGCGCTCAGCGGCGAGCTGGGCAATCTCCCGACCCTCCCGTCGAACTGGATCATCGAGTGGAAGAACCTCATCGGCGACGACGCGTCGGTGATGAGGGCCCGTCGGATCGACCCGAACCTGGCCACCTTCAAGGCGGGCGGGTTCCTCGCGCTGTTCGCCCTCAGGAAGGTCGACGGCCAGCCGGAGACGCCCGATCTGGCCGCCCGGCTGGCGGTGCGCAACCTCCTGCGCGGACACCGGCTGCGCCTGCCGACCGGTCAGGCGGTCGCGAAGCACCTCGGGGTCAAGGAACTGAGCAAGGAGGAGATCCTCGCCGCGGCGGGCAACGACGATCAGCGTCAGGCCCTGAAGGACGGCAAGTTCGAGGGACGTACGCCGCTCTGGTTCTACGTTCTCGCCGAGGCCAAGGCGCTCGGCCACAACGGCGCCCACCTCGGCCCGGTCGGCAGCATCCTGGTCGCCGAGGTGCTGGTCGGGCTGGTGCGCCGCAGCACGGACTCGATCCTGTCGCAGCCCGGCTGGACCCCGGCGCTGCCGGCCGCCAAGCCCGGCAAGTTCGAGCTGGCCGACATCCTGCGCCTCGCCGGTGTGCTGGGCGGCACGGTCACCCCGTCGACCTACGAGGTGAAGCCGGGCGACAGCCTGTCCAGGATCGCGCAGACCGAGCTGGGCGCCGCGAACCGGTGGCCGCAGATCTACGCGCTGAACCAGTCGCTGATCCGCAACCCGGACCGCGTCTTCGTCGGCCAGGTCTTCGTGCTGCCGCCGAAGACGCCGGTCGGCACCATCCCGCGCCTCCAGACGGCCAAGCGCGGCGACACGCTGAGCAGCATCGCCGCGGCCAAGCTCGGCGCGGCGAACCGCTGGCCCGAGATCTTCACCCTCAACCGCGCGATCCTCACCAACCCCGGACGCATCATCCCGGGCCAGGTCCTGATCCTGCCGGCGAGCTGATCCCGCCGGCGAGCTCATCCTCCCGGCCCCGGGCGGCCGGGCCGCACGAGGAGATCTTCGGCCCGGTGCTGACGAACGCGGCGAGCCCGGCCGACCGTAGCAGGTCGACCGGGCTCGCCGGGTCGGACAGGGATCAGCGGAGATCGAACCGGTCGAGCTCCATGACCTTGGTCCACGCCTTGACGAAGTCCTGGACGAACTTCTCGTGGGCGTCGTCGCTCGCGTACACCTCGGCCACGGCCCGCAGTTGCGAGTTGGAGCCGAAGACGAGGTCGACCGCGGTGGCGGTCCACTTCACCTCGTCGGTGGCGAGGTCGCGGATCTCGTACCCGTGCTCCTCGGTCTCCGACGCCTTCCACCGGGTGCCCGGGGACAACAGGTTGGCGAAGAAGTCATTGGTGAGCACGCCCGGCTTGTCGGTGAACACGCCGTTCTTCGCACCGCCGAAGTTGTTGCCCAGCGAGCGCAGGCCACCGATGAGGACGGTCATCTCGGGGGCGGTCAGATCGAGCATGTACGCCCGGTCGATGAGCAGCACCTCGGGCTGGGTCTTCTCGCCGGGGCGCAGGTAGCTGCGGAACGCGTCCGCGCGCGGCTCGAGGACGCGGAACGACTCGACGTCGGTCTGCTCCTGAGTGGCGTCGGTGCGGCCCGGGTGGAACGGCACGGTCACCTTGACCCCGGCGTCGGCGGCCGCCTTCTCGACCGCGGCCGAGCCGGCCAGCACGATCAGGTCGGCCAGCGAGATCTTCGCGCCCCCGGCCCCGTTGAACTCGCGCTGAACGCCCTCGAGCACGGCGATGACGTCGCCGGTGCCCTGGTTGATCTCCCAGCTGCGCTGCGGCTCCAGACGCAGGCGGGCACCGTTGGCCCCGCCGCGCTTGTCGGTCGAGCGGAAGCTCGCGGCCGAGGCCCACGCGGTGTTGACGAGCTGCTCGGTCGTCAGGCCGGACTCCAGCACCTTCGCCTTGAGGGCGGCGACGTCGGCGTCGGACACGAGCTCGCCCTCGACGGCGGGCACCGGGTCCTGCCAGAGCTGCGCCTCGGGAACCCACGGGCCGAGGAAGCGGCTGACCGGACCCATGTCCCGGTGCAGCAGCTTGTACCAGGCCTTGGCGAACGCCAGCGCGAACTGCTCCGGGTGCTCCAGGAAACGGCGGGAGATCTGCTCGTACGCCGGGTCGGCGCAGCGACAGGTCGGTCGTGAGCATCGTCGGGCGGTGCTTCCTCGACGCGTCGAAGGCGTCCGGGATGATCTCGTCGGTGGTCTTGGCGACCCACTGCTTGGCGCCACCGGGGCTGGTGGTGAGCTCCCACTCGTACCCGAACAGGATCTCGAAGAAGCGGTTGCTCCACTGGGTCGGGACGTCGGTCCAGGTCACCTCGAGACCGCTGGTGATCGTGTCCTGGCCCTTGCCGCTGCCGTGGTTGCTCAGCCAGCCGAGACCCTGCGCCTCGATCGGTGCGCCCTCGGGCTCGGGGCCCACGTGACCGTCGGCGACACCCGCGCCGTGCGTCTTGCCGAAAGTGTGCCCCCCGGCGATGAGAGCGACGGTCTCCTCGTCGTTCATCGCCATCCGGCCGAAGGTCTCGCGGATGAAGTGCGCCGCCGCCAGGTAGTCGCCGCTGCCGCGCGGCCCCTCCGGGTTGACGTAGATGAGGCCCATCTCGGTGGCACCGAGCTCGGGGATCATCGAGCTGTCGGTGGCGTAGCGCTCGTCGCCCAGCCAGGCGTCCTCGGGGCCCCAGAAGATCTCCTCGGGCTCCCAGACGTCCTCGCGGCCGAAGCCGAAGCCGAAGGTCTTGAAGCCCATCGACTCGAGGGCGACGTTGCCGGCGAGCACGATGAGGTCGGCCCACGAGACCGATGCCCCGTACTTCTTCTTGAGCGGCCAGAGGAGCCGGCGGGCCTTGT
>DASRYP010000856.1:0-8267 GCA_035687165.1 Actinoplanes sp.
AGCCGGCGAATGAGTTCGACTCCGCCCATGACGGGCATCATCATGTCGGTCACCACCAGGTCCGGCGGTGACCGATGCACCATCTCCAACGCGGCGGCCCCGTGACCGGCGTCGACCACCTCATGCCCGGCCCGCTCGAAGACCCGCCGCAGTACGTACCGCAAGTCCGGCTCGTCATCCACTACCAAAATTCTGAACAACGAGATCCCCACCCCGCCCGTGAACGCCACAGCGTCACCGCCGTCGCCCGTCCGCTCAACCGGACACCCCCGCCCTCCCGCGGTTCAGAAATGGGCAGCGAATAGCCGGAACCCTCCAACAACCACGCTACACTAATAGAGTATTTGTACCAATTTGTCGGACCGCTGGCGTAGCCGAGTCACCTCGTCCAGCCGACGGCGCAGGTGGACCCGTCGCGGGCACATCCCCACCGATCCGGTCACCCGCACGCGAGCAAAGGTGGTCAGGACCTGCGCTCAGCCTCACGACGACCGCGCTTACCCAACGGAACCTCGGCCAGATCAACCGTCTGCGTGGACACGAGCTTGATCGGATAACCGCGCCCGGCCATCCACGCCACCGCCTTCGCCTCCGCCCGGGCCGTCACCCCCGGCACATCATCAGCCCTCTCCACCTCCTCGGCGAACCGGAACGTGAAGAACGGCCGCGCCGGCAAGTCATACGCCAGAAAACCCTCGGCCGAATACCGCGTATCCATAAAATCGTGCTCCGCGGCCGCCGCCCGCAACTCCCCGAGCTGCGCCTCGCTCAACCCGTCGAAACTGCCACGCACAGTCACCCGCACCACCCGGCCCATGACCCTCACCCCTCCACCGCCCGACAACGTCGGCCAGTATCAGCCCCCCAGGCACACGGCGACACCGGATTAATCACGGCCAGCCGATCTCGTCCAAGAACTCATCGACCGCCACCACGATCCGCGCCAGCACAGCGATCGTGTCGGTCAACGGACCCGGAACATACATCCCATGATCAGCAGCGGGAACCTCCACGACATAAGGCGACAACCGCCGCGCCAGACGGCTGTCCCACAACCGGTCAGCCGTCCCACCCACCAGCAGAAACGGCGCCGTCGCCCGCTCCAGCGCCGCCGGCACCCACGGCACCGTCAACACCGGCGTCAACCACACCGCCGGCAAACTCCGCTCCGCCGCCAAAGCCGCCGCGAACGTACCCAGCGACTTACCGATCAACAACGGCTGCCCGGACAACCCCGCCAACACCGGCTCGACCTCGGCGCGCACCCACCCCTCATGCGGCGGCGGCTCCGACGGCGGCTCCACGGTCCACTCATGCCGATGCACCGTCGCCCCACGCTTCTCCGCGACATCACCCGCATACATAGGCAACGGAGCACCCGGCCCGAATCTCCGTCCGGGAACCACCACCGCGTCGGCCATGACTGACGCTAACCGGGCCGGAACCGAAACGCGATGCTCCGCGGATCAAGAACTTCCACCAGCCCCGCCGTCGCGGTGAGACCACCCAGCCGACCGAGCGCCTCCCCGGCCGACGAAACATCACTGAGCTGCACCCACACACCCTCGAAAGCCAGCCACGCATCGACCGTGAACTCGTCCGGACCCAGACCGTCGATATCACCGGAGACCGAGGCAACCACCCGGACGAGATCACCCCGCTGCTCGGCCACTCGCACCACCACCCGGTCAAAACGGTGATGACCCCGGAAATACACACTCGCCTCGGCCGGCTCGGCGAACGAACCGCTCGACACCTCGAGACCCGTCATCGCCCGCCAATCAGCCACCACCCACGGCAACCAATCAAGATCAAGCGCCGCCGGCTCCCCCGCTACCGGCTCCAACGGGATCGAACACCTCCACGTCAGCGCCGCCGGCACCCCCACCACCGGGTTGTCGAAAAGCAATCCGGACCAGCCACCGCCCCCGGCGGCGATCAGCGCGCGAGCCTCCAGCCCACCCTTGTCGTCAGCCACGGCCGGGAGTTTGCCACAACCCCCCGACACTTACGATGATCAACTCGCGGTCGGGTCGCGCACGGCCACCGTGAGCAGATGACTGCTCCCACCCAACAGACTCGGCTCCTCCTCGACCGCCCGCAGCATGTCCAGCAGAAGCGCCGGATCATCCAGGAATCCGGTCAACGCGGCCCCGCTCATCCACACCGGACTCTCCACCCCGATCAACCGGCGCAACCCCAGCCCAGCCTCTGCCACCTCGGCCGGAATCTCGTCCGGCCGATGGAAATAAGCGGTCGTGAACCAGCGCGGAACCCCCGCCGGATTCTCGTGCCGCCCATCGGCCAGACCCTGCTCGGCCCGCGAACGGAACCCTGGATCCCGATAGAAACCCTTCACGAACCCGTCGAACAACGACGCGAACCGGTTGATCGTCGCCGCGATCACCGGACCACCCGGCCGTACGACCCGGGCCGCCTCCCGCCACGCCGCGACTCGATCGGACCGCTCCTGCAGGTGATACAGCGGACCCAGCAGCAGAACCACATCGGCGCTCGCATCCCCGGCAGGCAGATCCCGCGCGTCACCGAGCACCGCCCGCACACCCGGGAGTCGGGCCGCGGCCGAGACGTGTTCCGGCACGGGGTCGACGACGGTCACCTGATAGCCGGCGTCCACGAGCGGAGCCGCAACGCCAAGCCTCCACTCTGTTGGTCGGAGTGGAGAGCGGCCCGAAGGGTCGCTTTTCCGATTATGAGGTTGATCTCGTGGTTTAGAGCATCCTAGGAAGATAGGAAGTGCGTCAGGGGCAGCAAGTCGGTCAAGGCCGAGACCGTGTGGGTGGGTCGGATCGATCCGGTGAGTACCCGCCCGCGACGGTTGACGAAGACGGTCTCGATGCCCAGCGCAGCGGCGCCCACCAGATCGGCGGCCGGGGAGTCGCCGACATGGAGCACCTCGTCGGCGGAGCGGCCCAGGAGCTCGAGTGCCATTTCGAAAGGCTCGGGCCGAGGCTTGTACGCCCGGGCGTCCTCGCTGGTGACCACATGCTCGACCCGGATGCCGTGCAGCTCCAGAACGGCGTTCAGCGGCTCGCGGTCCGCGTCGGAGACCAGGCAGACCGGCACACCGACGGCGGCCAGGAAGGGGAGCGCGTCCGGGAACAACGGCGGCTCACCGAGCCCCCAGTCGCGCGCGTCGACCCGTACGCCGAAATGCTCGGCCGTCTCCGCGAGGCCGGCTGCGTTCAGCTCAGCGAGCGTCCGGAAACCGGGCCCGTGCGCCGCGTCGGCCATCGCCCACAGTCGTGCGGTCCAGAAACGCTCGATCTCGGCGGCCGGCACGCCGGCCAGCGCGGCGACGTCCCGCGCGACCGTGGCCGACTCGTCGTCCTCGACCAGAGTGCCGAAAACGTCCAGCAGAATCGCTCTGCGCATCGGGCCCATCCTCAAATGCGGCATAAGATCTGAACTCTGTACGTGGTGACGGTACCGATCGATCCTCATCGTCAAGGCCACCACCCGATACGGGTACGGACTCCGTAAGTCAACGGCAGCCTCGCCGTCCTCCGCCCAGCCACCCCACCCGATCGGTCACCACGGCCGGCCGGTACGCGATCGTGCACCGGCTCCGATCACCGACCTTCCGGCCTGGCTGTCCGAGCTGCCGGTGCTCGCGGGGACGACGCGGTCGACGCCATCGACCGCTGCCAGCGACGGCGATAATCTCAATCACGTGATCACCGTTGCGGGGGCGGAGGACCGCCCGAACATCGTCGACGCGCTCGTTGCCGCGTTCGTGAAGACAGGAATTTTCCGGGATCATGTCGAGATCCGTGGGGCGGCGCCGTCCTGGGTATGAGAAACCATCCGAGGACGGGAGAAAACCCATGCCGAAGTACCTGCTCATCGTCGACTACCGCAATGGCGTGTTCGACACCGGATTCGACGACTGGGAGCCCGGCGAGGTCAAGGCGCACCTCGACTACTACTGGGCCCTGAACGCGGAGCTGCTCGACAGCGGTGAGCTGGTCGACCATCACGCGCTGACCGGCCCCGAGTTCGCCAAGGAGGTCACCGGCGACGGCGGCGCCCCGGTGGTCACCGACGGCGTCTTCCCCGAGTCGAAGGAGATGCTGGCCGGCTTCCAGCTCGTCGAGGTCGCCGACGAGCGGCGGGCCGTCGAGATCGCCGCGCGCGTCTCCGCCGTACCGGGTCCGGGCGGCAAGCCGATCCAGCAGCCCATCGTCGTACGCCGGGTGATGGACCAGACCGACTTCGAGGCGATCACCGCCGAGCGGTGAGCGACGCCCACTTCGACGACCTGCTGCGCACCCTCGCGCCGCAGGTCGTCGGCGTGCTCACGCACCGGTTCGGCGACTTCGCCTCGGCCGAGGACGCGACCCAGGAGGCCCTGCTCGCCGCGGCCACCCACTGGCCGGCCGACGGCACGCCGGACAACCCGCGCGGCTGGCTCCTGCGGACCGCGTCCCGCAAGCTGCTCGACCAGGTACGCGGCGATCAGGCCCGGCGCCGACGGGAGATCAACGACGCGCTGCGGGAGCCGAACAGCGCGCCGAGCGGCCGCGACGACACGCTCGAGGTGCTGTTCCTGTGCTGCCACCCGTCGCTCAGCGACTCGTCGGCCGTCGCGCTCACCCTGCGCGCGGTCGGCGGCCTCACCACCGCCGAGATCGCCCGCGCCTTCCTGGTCCCCGAGACGACGATGGGTCAACGGATCAGCCGGGCCAAGCAGCGCATCCGCTCCTCCGGCGTCCCGTTCGGCTCCGGTGGCCGCCTTGCCCCCGCGCTGCGCGTCCTCTACCTGATCTTCAACGAGGGGTACGCCGGCAGCACCGGTCCCGCCGTCCACCGCGTCGAGCTCGCCGCCGAGGCGATCCGCCTGACCCGCATGGTGCACGAGAGGCTGCCCGAGGACGGCGAGGTCGCCGGCCTGCTGGCGTTGATGCTGCTCACCGACGCCCGGCGGCCCGCCCGCACCGGCGCCGACGGCGCACTCGTCCCCCTGGCCGAGCAGGACCGCACGCTCTGGGACGCCGATCGTATCCGGGCCGGCACCGAGCTGCTCGACGCCGCGTTCCGCCGGGGCCGGGTCGGCGAATACCAGCTCCAGGCCGCGATCGCCGCCCTGCACGACCGGGCCGCCTCGGTCGCCGCGACCGACTGGCCGCAGATCGTCGCCCTCTACGGCCTGCTCGAACGTGTCACCGGCAGCCCGGTCGTCGCGCTCAACCGGGCGATCGCCGTCGCGATGTGCGACGGCCCCGAGGCGGGTCTGCGGCTGGTCGACGACCTGGAACCCGCGCTGCCGGGCCACCACCGCGTCGCCTCCACCCGCGCGCACCTGCTCGAACTCGCCGGCGACCCGACGAGCGCGGCGACGCAGTACAGGCTGGCCGCGGCGGCGACGGCCAGCGAGCCCGAGAAGCGGTACCTGACGATGCGGGCGGCCCGCCTGAACACCCGTACCCCAGGGACTTGACCTTGACCGAGGGGGAAGGCCCAGCCTGGGTCGTGCCGGTCGCCGTGACCGGCACGAGGAGGAGGCGGCTGTGGGTCTGCTGACGATCGGGGCGTTCGCGCGGGCGGCGGAACTGACGCCGAAGGCGCTGCGGCTCTACGACGAGATGGGCCTGCTGACGCCGGCGGCGGTGGACGCCGAGACGGGCTACCGGTACTACGATCCGGCGCAGGTGGCGCGGGCCAGGTTCATCGGCCGACTGCGCGAGATCGGGATGCCGCTGGCCGAGATCCGCGACGTGTGCGCGTTGCCGCCCGAGAAGGCGGCGGACGCCGTCAGCGCGTTCTGGCAGCGGGTCAGCGCCGGCGCGACGGCCCGGGCCCGGGTGACCTCCGACCTCGTTCAGCACCTGTCCAGAGGGGACAAAACCATGAACGACTTCGGTTACGCCGCGGCGATCGACCCCGGCACGACGCGAGAGACGAATGAGGACCGGGCGTACGCGGGACCGCAGCTCGTCGCCGTGGCCGACGGCATCGGTGGCCCGCTCGGCGCGGCCGCGGCCACCACGGCGATCGACGCGCTCAAGCCGCTCGAGACCGCGGCCGGCTCGGGCGCGGAGCTGCTGACCGCGGTCGCCGCGGCGGTGACGACGGCCGACGGTGCGGTGCGGGCGCTGGCGACCGGGGAGGAACAGCCCGGCACGACGCTGACCGCGCTGCTGCGACGCGGCTCGCAGCTCGCCCTCGTGCACGTCGGCGACACCCGCGTCTACCTGCTGCGCGACGGCGAACTGTCGCTGCTCACCCAGGACCACACGTGGGTGCGGGCCCAGGTCGACCAGGGGAAACTCGGACCGGCGGAGGCGGCCGCGCACCCGAAGCGGGCGCTGCTCCTGCGGGCACTCGGCAGCGGTGACGGCGTCGAGGCCGACCTGGCGCTGCGCACGGCCCGGCCCCGCGACCGCTACCTGCTCTGCTCCGACGGGCTGTCCACGGTGGTGCCCCGCGACCTGCTGCGGGACACTCTCGCGGCGGCCGGATCCGCACAGCAGGCCGTCGACCGCCTGATCGCCGCCGCCCGGGCCGCCGACGCGCCCGACAACATCGCCTGCGCCGCATACTTCAGCGTCGCTTGACGGTTGCCGAGAAAAACTAACTGGACCTTACGGGTACGCGTTGAGACCGTGACCGCATGACTCTTGGCGGCCTCTACGTCCCGTTGATCACTCCGTTCGCCCCCGACGGCAACGTCGCCCTGCCCGCGCTGGAACGTCTGGCCCACGACGTGCTCGACGCCGGGGCGAACGGAGTGGTCGCCCTCGGCACCACCGCCGAGCCCTCGTCCCTGACCGCCACCGAACGTGCTCGCGTCCTCGACCTGATCACCGCGGTCTGCCGGGAACACGGCGCCCAGCTCATCGTCGGCGCGAACGACGCCGCCACGCTGGGCTCCGTGCGGGCCACGGCCGCGCTGACCCTGGTGCCGCCGTTCGTCCGCCCCGGCGAGGAAGGAGTGGTGGCCCACCTGACGGCCCTGGCCGGCGCGAGCTCCGTGCCCCTGGTCATCTACCACGTCCCCTACCGCACCGCGCAGCCGCTCTCCGTCGCGACCGTGCGCCGGTTGGCCGCCGTCCCGAACGTCGCCGGCCTGAAGCTGGCCGTGGGTGGCCTCGACGCCGACACGATCGAGCTCCTGGCCGACCCGCCGCCCGGCCTCGCGATACTCGGCGGCGAAGACGTCGTCATCTCGCCGCTGCTCGCGCTCGGCGCCCACGGCGGAATTCTCGCCTCGGCCCATCTCGCGACCGCCGACTTCGCCGAGCTGACCCGATCGTGGCAGTCCGGCCTCGGCCACCGCCTGGCACGCCTGTCGGCGGCCCTGTTCGCCGAGCCGAACCCCACCGTCATCAAGGCGGTGCTGCACGAGACGGGCCGCATTCCGACCCCCGACGTACGCCTGCCTCTGCTCCCGGCGGCCAAGGAGTCGATGCGGGCCGCCCTCGACGCGGCGGACCAGCTCACCGGTCAGCGGCGGACTCGGAGCCAGTAGGTCGGGATCGGGTCGCGGTGCGCTCATTCCGTCCAGGACTGGGTGCGCGCGAGGTTGTCCTGCCACCGGCGGCGAGCGGCCTGCGGCCCGGCACGGAAGCGGTCGACGAAGGACTCGCACTTCGCCGCCATCGCCTGGTGGCGGCGGGCCCACGACGGCCGTACGCCGTAGCCCGCGAACAACTCCCCGAGCGCGCCCACGGCGTCGGGGTGATGGCGCCGGACGATCCACTCGCACCAGGCCAGATCGTCGACGGGATCACCCGGACGCGCCCACTCCCAGTCGAGCAACCCGGTCACCCGGAAGTTGTCCTGATCGAACAGCATGTTGTTCGGCCCGTAATCACCGTGCACGATCACCCACCCGGTCCCGGTCGTCGTGTCGGGGAAGACGACGCTCACGTCCACCTGCTGAACCCGTCGCAGAAGCTCACCACACGACCGCAGCACCGGCCGGGCCAGTCCCCCGTCGATCAGGTCCTGCCCGTGCAGGCCCGGCAGGTGCTGAAGGCGCAACTCCCCGTCCGGCGTCCCCAGAACCCGCGGAACCGGCAGCCCCACCGGCAGCCGCTGCAGCACAGCCAGCTCGGTGGCCCGCCGCAGCACGTCGTCGGGCCCGCCCTGGTACCGCTTCACCACCACCGTCCCGTCGCTCCGGATGTCGTTGGTGTAGCCGTGCCGCAGCGGTCGCATCTCCACCCTCACTGATCCCGGCCCCGCCGCCGCCCGCGCGGTCGACGGATTCCGCTGACCGCGATCCTCGTCGATCTCCCCGA